>DATEVP010000200.1:0-6138 GCA_035258465.1 Hyphomicrobiaceae bacterium | reverse complement strand
CAGGCTTCGCCGCCATCTTCAACCGACAAGCTTAACGGTTTGCCGTCGTCTCTGAGCCGGACATTACCGGCAGATTAAGACCGGCACGGTGCTGAGGGTGAGAACACGCGTGGCCTGGCTGCCGAGCAGGACGCGCGCCAGCCCGCGCCGGCCGTGCGAGGACATGACGATCAGGTCGCAGCCCTTGGACTTGGCCGTGGCGATGATGCCCTCGGCGGGGAAGTCGGTGATGTGCACCGTCTCGCAAGCAACGCCCTGCTTCTTGGCCGCGTCGCTGACGGCGCCGAGGATGCGCGCTGCATCTTCGGCGGCGCCCTTTTCATACTCCTCCACGGGGAAGGCGAGGGCCGCTTCGCCCGTCGCCATGGCCGTCCAGGGCTCGCTGGCCTTCACGGCGGTGACCTTGGCCTTGAGCAGGCGCGCCAGATTGAGGCCCGTATCGACGGCCTTCGCCGCCAGCTCGGAGCCGTCGGTTGCGATCAGGATGTGCTTGTACATGGGGCCTGCTCCAGCGATAGGGGAAAGCGGGGATCATTGCTGCGCATGCATGCGTAGACCGGCGCACCGTCGCGCACGTTGATTTCGGTCAACATGGGGAGGGGCGCCGCGCGCGGCAAGCCGGAGCCGGAGATCGGCTGCCGTCGCGCTTGACACGCCCGCTCGTTGGATGCGCTGTAGCGGCCGGGGCTGCGAGCAGAGGGAAGCGCACACCATGGTATTTCCCCTTTACGACGACAATCCCTTCAAGCGGGCGAGGGTGCCCTTCGTGACGTGGGGCCTGCTCGTGCTCAGTGTCGTCATCTTCCTTTACCAGGTCGGCGTGTCGGAGGTGGCGACCAAGGCGATACTTGCTTCCTTCGGCGCGACGCCGGCCGCCGTCCTGCACAACGTGCCCCAGATCGGGCAGGTGCCGCCTGAGGTGACGCTGGTGACCTACATGTTCCTGCACGGCGGCTGGGAGCACATCATCGGCAACATGGTCTATCTGTGGGTGTTCGGCGACGACATCGAGGACGCGCTGGGCCCGGTGCGGTTCATCGTCTTCTATCTGGCCGTGGGGATTGCCGCCGCGGTCGGCTTCGCGGCCCTCAACCCGCAATCGACGACGCCGCTGGTCGGCGCGTCGGGCTCGATCTCGGGTATCCTTGCGGCCTACTTGCTGCTGCGCCCCTGCGCCAAGGTTTCCATCTTCTTCTTTCGCATGATCGTACGCGTGCGCGCCTACTGGGTGATCGGCGGCTGGATTCTGCTGCAACTCTTCTACATCGCCAGCCAAACCAGCGACGGCGTGGCCTACTCGGCGCACGGCGCCGGCCTGGTGGCGGGCGCGCTCCTGTTTCTGATCATGCGGCCCGCCGGCGTGCAGCTCTTGGAATGCGCGGAGCAGCCGGGCGAGGGGGTCTCCGCGAGCTGACGCGAGGATAGCGGTCAGTCCAACAAACTTTCGCCGCCGAGTGTGCGCATGAACCCTCGACTCTCGGGACGGGCGACCATCAGGGCTACGGGCGACGGCGCATGAGCACGATCTCGACCCCCCGATCGCGGGATGAGGAGGGGGGATCCTGGTATAGCCTGGCTGTGCTTCTCGGCTGCGTGGTCGTGCTGCTGGCGCTGTTCTTCGTGCCGGCCGTGGCGCCGACCCTGCTCCGGGCGGAGCATTGGGCGGCAGACTGGCGCACCGCCTTCCTGTCCGAGCGGCTGCCCACCACGCATCCCAACCTGGCGATCGTCTCCATCACCGAGGAGAGCCTCGAGCCGTTCCCCTACATCCTGCCGATCAATCGCGCCTTCATGGCCGATCTCGTCACGGCCATCAACGAGGCCGGGCCCCGCGCCATCGCGCTCGACTTCTTCTTCGTGCGGGATACGGAGGCCGACGCCGACGACAAGCTGAAGAAAGCGCTGGCGAAGGCGAGCGGCAAGGTCATTCTCGGCGCCTTCGAGCAGCCGCGAAGGAAGGCGCAGCTCGAGTACCAGTACAAGTTTATCGACGGCGTCGGCGCCACCGCCGGCTACATCGACCTGCTGCCCGATCAGGACCACGTCATTCGCTATCGCACGGCGGCCAGAGCCGGAACGCGCTATCGCGAGAGCCTCTCGGCGCTGATGAGCAAGCCCTTGGGCTGGGCGGGCTCGCCGCCGGAGCGCATCGCCTGGCTGTTGCCGCCGCGGGACGGCACCAGCACCTTCCTCAGAATAGAAGCGCACAAGCTGCTCGGCGCCAGCCCGGAGGAGCGGGCGAAGCTGCTGGGCGGCCGGGTCGTGCTGGTCGGCGGCGAGCTCTTCACGCTCGATCGTCATTGGACGCCGCTGTCCCTGCGCACCGGGGCGGGCATGCGCGGCGTTGAGGTTCACGCGCAGATGGCGGCGGAGCTGATCGACGGCAACCGCTCCTACTCCGAGCTCACCCCAGATCGTGCGCGCCTCTTCCTGGCGACGCTGGCTGTGCTGGGCATCGTGCTCGGCCTGCGCTTCCGCAGCCGCCGGCTCGATTTTCTCGACTGGCGGGTGGTGAGCCTGGCCGTGATCGCCCTCGACCTGGTTCTGTTCAGATTCTGGCACGTCATCTTGCCGTTCACGCTCGTCGCCGTGGCGTGGATCTGCGGCGTGACCGCGGGCACGCAGCTTCGCAACGCATTCGTTTGGTCGAGAGCCCGATGGAGTGGTGTGAAATGAGACCGCAACAAACCTTGGTTGGCGCAGCCGCGCTGGCGTTGATCCTCGGCGGCCAGGTCTCGGCGAGGCCTGCGGCTGCCGCTGCCGGCGGGGATGAGGTCCGGGCGCCCGCCCTGCAGCTGGAGCGCCTTGCCCAGCGCGAGGACAAGTCGACCGGCGGCCCGGAGCCCGATCCGGGCGGGCTTCCCGGTTACCGGCGGGAGCTGCCCTCCGCGCCCGCGGCCCGCCCGGCGATGCCGGAGTCATTCGATGCGTCGAGGCTTCGGGGATCGGCGCCGTCGGCCGGCTCCGACACCTCGGGGAGCAGCAAGTCCAAGGAGGACAAGAAGAAGACCGAGCCAAAGTGATGATCGCCAAGGCTGGGCCATGGTTTGGTTCCTGTCGCCACTCCCGCAGGCGGTGGTGATGGCTTAGACTGAGGCGGAGACCGCCCCCAAGCCGCCTAAGGAGGACCGACCCGTGCAGAAGATCGTGGCCCGCCCCGCCGCCAACCGCATGATGGCGATCGACGATCCGCGCGAGGCGCGGCGCATGATCCGCGCCGGCGAGTACACCGGGCATACGGCCGGCGTCGCCCCCGACTTCGTGCAGGGCAACCTGTGCATCCTGCCCAAGGACCTGGCGCTGGAGTTTGCCGCCTTCTGCCAGCGCAACCCCAAGCCGTGCCCGCTGATCGGCATGGGCGCGCCGGGCGACCCGTCGCTGCCCGATCTCGGCGACATCGACATCCGCACCGACCTGCCGCGCTACCGCGTGTTCAAGGACGGCAAGCTCATCGAGGAGCCGACCGACGTGCGCAAGTACTGGTCGGACGATCTGGTGGCGTTCGTGCTCGGCTGCTCGTTCTCCTTCGAGCGGCCGCTGCTGGAGGCCGGCCTGCGCCTGCAGCACATCGAGCGCAACACGGTGGTGCCGATGTACCGCACCAGCATCGACTGCGTGCCGGCCGGCCGCTTCAAGGGCAAGATGGTGGTGTCGATGCGCCCCTTCACGCCGGCCGATGCCATCCGCGCGATCCAGGTCACCTCGCGCTTTCCGGCCGTGCACGGGGCGCCGGTGCACATCGGCCTGCCCGAGGCGATCGGCGTTGCCGACATCGCCAAGCCGGACCTCGGCGACCCGGCCGAGATCCGGGAGGGCGAGCTGCCGCTGTTCTGGGCCTGCGGGGTGACGCCGCAGGTGGCGATCGAGGCCGCGCGCCCGTCGCTGTGCATCACGCACAAGCCGGGTGCCATGCTGATCACGGATCGGAAGAACGCCGAGCTGGCGGCGCTCTAGCGGCGCATTGCCGGGCGCGACCGGCTTTGGCTGCGCCGCCGGGGCAGGATGGGTCGCGACTGCATGCAACCGGTTCCCGCTTTGTGTCGGCAAAGATTTAACGGGCTTCGAGTTGCGCATCTATTCTAGGATATATTGGCCCCTTAAGCCGTCGTCAGGCAGTAAATCTCGTTAACACGCTGTCAATACCGGAGCCATACTTTCCTGCGTACAGCCTCGGGCGATTCGCAACCAGCATGCGGGTCACCGGGCATCCCCGCAGAGTTCTTAGTGCGGTCCGGGAAGCCATTATTGGCGAATGAGTTTTCCGGTCCAACGGCAACGGCACAACCCATACGGCAGGAGACCACGATCATGTTGTTCAACAAGAAACCGCAAGATGAATTCTCGACCGACTTCTCGACCAGCTACAGCAGCGAGCCGCGCCCGGTCACGTACAGAGCCGTGCCCAACGACAGCACGCAGATGCCGGCGTCGCGCAAGTCCTCCAACGTGTCGTCGACCCGCTCGGTCATCGATTCCTGGCTGACGATCAGGGGCGATCTGGAGAGCGAGGGCGAGGTCCAGATCGACGGCAAGGTCAACGGCGACATCCGCTGCGCCCACCTCGTGGTCGGCAAGGACGCCACCGTCGTCGGCAACATCATCGCCGAGGAAGTCATCGTCCGCGGCAAGGTCAAGGGCATCATCCGCGCCATCAGCGTCACGCTGCAGGATACCGCGGTGGTCGAGAGCGAGATCTTCCACAAGTCGATCGCCATCGAGCAAGGCGCCTGCTTCGACGGCCTGTCGCGCCGCCGTGACGAGCCGATGAAGGCCGACGTCGTGGAGCTGCAGGCCGACAAGCCGTCCAAGAGCAAGAAGAACGGGCTGGAGCACGGCCCGCACGCAGCGGCCTGATCCGGCTGCCATTTTCGGCTTTCGCGGGACTCGGTTGTGCCGTGCATCAAAGGCCACGCTTCGCGGTGGCCTTTTTTGTTGCGTGCGCCGGGGCGTGCGGCGATTTCGCAGGTGACGGCTCGACACAACGGCGCCTCAATGGCTGGCCTTAATCGGCCCATTGGTTGGGAACGGGGGATGAACAGTGCCGGCTCGCCGTTGTTGCGTATTCTCTGTCTTGGCGCCTCTCGCGCTGTCGCTTGTGCCGTCGGCCCCGGCGGTCGCCTTCGATGACAGCGATTTCTGCGTCGCCGCCCGGCAGCTGGCGGTTGCCGCGGATGGCGATATCGGCGTGTGGGTCGACCGGGTGACCCGCAGCGCCGGCGTGGTCGTCTCCTGCGACCGCAAGGTCGTGGAGTTCAGGCGCTTCACCTACACGCCGACCGCCGCCATGGACGGCGCCTGGAAGGAGCGCAAGGCCGCGGAGTGGAACGGGACGCATTGCGCCAGCCGCCTGTGGTCCCAAGCCATCCGCAACGAGTGGAAGGTGGCCTTGAGCCTGACCGCCGCCGACGGGGGCCACCTCTCGCTCAACGCGCAGTGCAAGTGAGCGCGTGTCGTTGCCTATGGCTGCCCCGGTCGCTTGCGCCCGATCGGGTGGTGGCTGGCGTGCATGACAAGGAGCGCGTGACCGCGCTCCTGCTAGGCAGCCTCAGACCCAGGCGACGCAAAGTTTAGTACGAATTGAACCTTCGTACACAGAACAGTTGGCACTTTTCTGCCGTTGGGCTTCTCCTGAAGGGCAACAATCCCCAATCGCTCCATGGTGTGAAGCGTTCGTGAGAGATTAGGCAGTTTGCGATCAGACAGACGAGCCAACTCGCCCAACGATTGGGGCTGTGAGCTCCTGATCATCTCCAAGAGCAGCATGTTCTTCTCTGTGAGCACCTTGGCCAAAGAGTCCAGCGACGAAACCCAGACCCGCGGTTCTCCCCGCAACGGCTTGCCGCCACGCGCGATCTCGATCATGCGCTTCTTCACATAGCTGGCCGGGGCAATGCCAATGTGCAAGGTCATCAGTCGGTCCACGGCACGCCCTCCTCTTGGAGTATGGTCTGCACGTCTGTCCAAAAATCCTCCATGAGCTTTACCGGCGACTCGAAATCGTACCACGTGATCCGCCCACGAAAGTGGCGATGATCACAGCCCCTGGATCTTCGCAGCGACTTCCGCGCTGGGCCTTTCCCGATCTTCGGCGGATGCGCGTTGTCATAGCCCAGTATCCGCTTCCCGCCCGGCCGGTGC
>DATEVP010000199.1:0-3394 GCA_035258465.1 Hyphomicrobiaceae bacterium | reverse complement strand
GATCGGGCAGCGCGAGGTCCGGCTCGACGCCGCGCAGGGCCTTGTCGAAGGTCGTGCGGCTCACGCCTGCCTTCTGGGCGTCGGGCCACAGCGCGTCGAGGAACCGGCGGAAGTCGTCGGCCGATTGGGCGTGCGCGCCGGTCGCGGCAAAGGCGGCGGCAAACAAACCAAGTGCCATCGCGACAGCGCGCAACGCCGTCGTCACCTGAGCAATCGAGCCGATAAGACGTGCCCGCAAGTTCCCCCCAAGACGCCCCAAGCCGCGAGGCTGATTGGTATTTATCCCCCTGCAGTACTGATCCGCCAACGATCTTACGCGATTCTGGACCGGTTTTGGGGCGGCAAGCTCGGGCGGGACGGAGGCTTGGTGAACTCCACCGGACCAGCCTACGGTTCGGCCGCCTTCCCTGTGATCGGCCGCTGAACTAGGTTGGCGCCCATGCGCACACAAGTAGGAATTGTCGGAGGCGGACCCGCCGGGCTGCTACTGGCCCGACTGTTGGGCCTCGAAGGCATCGATACGGTGGTCCTGGAACGCCGCACGCCGGACTATCTCCGCGCCCGCGTGCGCGCCGGCCTGCTCGAGCAGGGCACGGTCGATGTCCTGACCGATGCCGGCCTGGGCGCCAGGCTCGCCCGCGAGCGGCTGATCCACGAGGGCCTGGAGCTTGCCTTCGACCGGCGGCGCCTGCGCATCGACCTGAAGGCGCTGAGCGGCAAGACCGTCACCATCTACGGGCAGGCCGAGATCCAGAAGGATCTGATGGACGCGCACGCGGCGCAGGGCACGCCCGTGGTCTACGAGGCCGAGGACGTGAGCTTGCACGGTGTCGCCGGCGATCGGCCGCGGCTGCGCTACCACAAGGGCGGCGAGATCCACGAGATCGAGTGCGATTTCATCGCCGGCTGCGATGGCTTCCATGGCGTGAGCCGGCAGGCCATCCCGCAGGAGGTGATCCGCATCTACGAGCGGGTCTATCCCTTCGGCTGGCTGGGCCTCCTCGCCGATACGCCGCCGGTCAATCACGAGCTGATCTACACCAACCACGAGCGCGGCTTTGCGCTCTGCACCATGCGCTCGCTGACGCGCAGCCGCTACTATCTGCAGGTGCCGGTCGACGAGGACGTCGACGACTGGCCGGATGATCGCTTCTGGACCGAGCTCAAGCGCCGCATTCCGGCGGATGCGGCAGCATCGCTGCAAACCGGGCCGTCGATCGAGAAGAGCGTGGCGCCGCTGCGCTCCTTCGTGGCCGAGCCCATGCGCTACGGGCGCCTGTTCCTCGCCGGCGATGCTGCCCATATCGTGCCGCCGACGGGTGCCAAGGGGCTCAATCTCGCCGTCTCCGACGTGCTCTACCTGTCGCGTGCGCTTGCGGTTTATTTCAAGTCGAACCAAGCCGACCTGCTGGAGTCGTATTCCGACACCTGCCTCGCGCGGGTGTGGAAGGCGCAGCGCTTCTCCTGGTGGATGACCAACCTCACCCACCGCTTCCCCGAGGCGAGCCCGTTCGAGCGGCGCGCGCAGGCCGCGGAGCTCGCCTATATCGCCGCCTCAAAGGCGGCGCAGACGACGCTGGCCGAGAACTACGTCGGGCTGCCGCTGGCGTGAGCACGGTCCGAACCCGCACGTTTCGTCATCCCGGTGCTTGTCATCGGGAATCAGCGTTCCGCAAACACTTCGCCGCTCAACGCTGGACGCTGGATTCCGGGCACAAGGCCCGGAATGACAGGGCGGTGTAGGCATCGCCCATGCAGGTCTTCCTGATCGTCGCGCCTGTGTTCGGCCTGATCGCGATCGGCTATGCCGCGGCCCTGTCGCGCCTGCTGTCGGAGGCGGCGCACAAGGGCATCTCCGAGTTCACCTTCGGCATTGCCATGCCGGCGCTGCTGTTCCGCACCATCGCGCTCACCGACATTCCCGCCGTGGAGCCCTTGCGCCTGTGGGGCGCCTACTTCGGCGCCGTCGCTGCCGTGTGGATCCTCGCCACCGCGCTGACGCTCCTCGTCCTGCGCCGGCCTGCGGGCGATGCGCCCTCCATCGCCATGGGCTCGGTCTACGGCAACGTCGTCATGCTGGGCATCCCGTTGGCGCTTGCGGTGTTCGGGGACGAGGCGGCGGCGCCGATGGCGCTGATCCTCTCCATCAACACGCCGCTGCTCTGGACGGGGGGCACGCTGCACATGGCCTGGGCCGAGCACAAGGCCGGCACGTCGCTCGCGCGCCTGATGCTCTCGATTCTTGGCGACCTGGCGAGGAACCCGGTCATCCTGGCGATCGTCGCCGGCTCGCTATGGCGGCTCAGTGGCCTCGGGCTACATCCCTTGGCCGACAAGGTGCTCGCGCTCCTGGGCCAGTCCGGCGTTCCCTGCGCGCTGGTGGCGCTCGGCGCCGGACTCACGCAGTTTCAAATCAAGGGGCAGGCGGCGACGCTCACCACCATGCTCGCCCTCAAGCTGGTGGCGCAGCCGGCCATCGCCTGGGTGCTGGCGTTCCAGGTGCTCGAGCTGCCCCCCGTTGCAGCAGCTGTCGTCGTGCTGTTCGCGGCCATGCCGACCGGCGCCAACGCCTACCTCTTCGCCACGCGCTACCAGCGGGTCGTCAACTCGACCTCGGGCGCCGTGGCGCTCGGCACCGTCCTGGCCGCCGCCACTGCCGCCGCGCTGGTATCCCTGCTGGTCGGAGCTGGCGGCGCCCGCTAGGCCTTCGGCTCCGGCGGGACGAGCAGCACTGCGACTTCCATCTTGCGAATGGTTCGCATTTGCATTAATGAGGATGCAGCACTGTCCGGTTGGTCTGCGATCGGCCGAGAATTCAGGGAGAACATTCACGATGTGGGCTAAGCAGGCTCGGAAATGTTCGGCTTGGGTGGCTATCGTCGCCTTGTGGCAACTTGGCGCGCTCGCGGCTTCGCCGGCCGATGCCCAGGCGCAAAAGCGTTTCTTCACCATCGCCGCGGTGGAGCCCAAGGGCGGGACGACAGCCGACAAGGAGCCCTTTCCCGCCGCCGCTCTTCCCGACGGCAACGGCTACATCCTGAAGAAGCCGGACCAGACTGGCCGCTGGGAGGTTTCCACCTATGTCTGGCAGCCAAGCCAGATCATCGTCAGCGAGGGCGATGAGGTTACGCTGGAGTTCATCGGCATCAACGGCGCCGAGCACCCCACCACCATCGTCGGCTACGACAAGACCCTGGTGCTCAAGCGCGGGCACGTGATCCGGCTGGAGTTCAAGGCCGACAAGGCGGGCGTGTTCCCGATCGTGTGCACTCATCACAGGCCGTCGATGGTGGGTGAGCTCATCGTGCTGGCGAAGAAATAGCGCCGGCGCTCGCCTAGGAAACTCGCTCGAGGATTGTCGGATCGTCGTTGTCGGGCTTGTTGACGCGCGTCG
>DATEVP010000198.1:0-10756 GCA_035258465.1 Hyphomicrobiaceae bacterium | reverse complement strand
AAAGCGCGACATCGACGACGTCACCGGCATCGAGACGACCGGCCATGAATGGGACGGCCTCAAGGAGCTGAACAAGCCGCTGCCCAGGTGGTGGCTCTTCACTTTCTATGCCACCATTTTCTGGGCCGTCGGCTACTGGATCGTCTATCCGGCCTGGCCGACGTTCACCGGCTATACCAAGGGTGTGCTCGGCTACAGCCAGCGCACGTCGGTCGCGGACGAGGTCAAGGCCGCACAAGCCGCCCAAGGCCAGTTCCGCGAGCAGCTCGAGAAGACCCCGCTCGATCGGATCAAGGACTCGCCCGATCTGCTGCGCTTCGCGATGGCGGGCGGGGCTGCGGCCTTTCAGACCAACTGTGGCCCGTGCCACGGCCGCGGCGCCCAGGGCTTCACCGGCTATCCCAACCTCAACGACGACGATTGGCTCTGGGGCGGCAGCATCTTCGACCTCCACAAGACGATCAGCAATGGCGTTCGCTCCGACCACAAGGAGACGCGCGCCTCGCAGATGCCGCGCTATGGCCTCGACAAGCTGCTCGATGACCAGCAGATCAGCGACGGGGCCGAATTCGTGCTGTCGCTGAGCGGCAAATCGACAGATTCTGTGGCCGTGGCGAAGGGCCGGGCGGTCTTCGCCGACCAATGCGCGAGCTGCCACGGTCCGGATGGCAAGGGCAAGCCGGAGCAGGGCGCGCCCAACCTGGCGGACGAGATCTGGCTCTACGGCGGCACCCGGCAGGCGATCGTCGAAAGCATCCGCACCGGTCGCGGCGGCATGATGCCGGCCTGGGCCGGCCGGCTGGACCCGGTGACCATCAAGTCGCTCGCCGTCTACGTGCACAGCCTCGGTGGCGGCAAGTAGGGCTGGCGTGCGCAATGACGCACATGGACCAATACATCATCTCTGCCGGCAGCCCGGAGGCCGCGCCCGGCGTCGAGCGCCACGACGTCGAAGCGGTCAACCGCAAGGACGACCGCTCCCTCTATGCCAGTCGGCAGAAGGTCTATCCCAAGCTCGCCCACGGCCGCTTTCGCACCACCAAATGGCTGGTGATGGCGGCAACGCTCGGCATCTACTACGCGCTGCCCTGGCTGCGCTGGCATCGCGGCCCCGACCTGCCGGATCAGGCGGTCCTGCTCGACATGGCCCACAACCGCTTCTTCTTTTTCTTCCTCGAGATCTGGCCGCAGGAGCTCTATTTCGTCACCGGCCTGCTGGTGCTGGCCGCGCTCGCCCTGTTCCTCGTCACGTCTGCGGCGGGGCGCGTATGGTGCGGCTACACCTGCCCGCAGACGGTGTGGACCGATCTCATGGTCCTCGTCGAGCGCTTCTGGCAAGGCGACCGCAACGCCCGCATACAGCTGGACAGGAGGCGCTGGGGCCCGGTCAAGATCTTCAAGAAGGGGATGACGCATCTCTCCTGGCTCGCCATCGGGTTGGCCACCGGCGGCGCCTTCGTCTTCTACTTCCGCGATGCCCCGACCCTGGCGGAGGAACTTCTCGCCGGCACCGCGCCAGCCATCGCCTACCTGTTCCTCGGCATCTTCACGCTGACGACCTATGTGCTCGGCGGCATCGCCCGCGAGCAGGTCTGCATCTACATGTGCCCGTGGCCGCGCATCCAGGGCGCCATGGTCGATCACGAGACGCTGCTGGTGAGCTACAAGGCCTACCGCGGCGAGCCGCGCGGGCCCCACAAGAAGGGGCAATCCTGGGAGGGCCGCGGCGACTGCATCGACTGCACCGCCTGCGTCGCCGTCTGCCCGACCGGCATCGACATCCGCGACGGCTCGCAGCTCGAGTGCATCCAGTGCGCGCTGTGCATCGACGCCTGCAACGACATCATGGGCAGGGTCGGCCGCCCGCGGGGCCTGATCGGCTACGATACCATCGCCAAGCAGGAGGCGGCCGCCAAGGGCGGCACGGCACCGCTGCGGCTGGTCCGGGCGCGCACGCTGCTCTATGCGGCGCTGATCGCCATCGTCGGCGCCATCATGCTGGTGGCGCTCGCCAACCGCACCACGCTCGAGATCAACGTGCTGCACGATCGCAATCCGCCTTACGTGCTGCTGTCCGACGGCGGCGTGCGCAACGGCTACACGGTCAAGATCCTCAACAAGCTGCACGAGCCGCGCGAGTTCAGCCTGGATGTGCGTGGGCTCGAGCAGGCCCGGCTGGCGATCGTCGGCATGGATACGCGCGCAGCCATTCGCGTCATCACCGACGATCTGCGCGAGCTGCGCGTGTTGGTGACGGTGCCCGCTGCCCAACTCGCCAAGCTCGAGAGCGCCGGCACGCCGTTCGCGCTGGTCGTTCGCGACATCGCCTCCGGGCAGGAGACGGCGCGCACGACGCATTTCCAGAAACCCGCCAACGCGAATGGGAGGAGCCCGTGAGCCCGACCGTTCCGGACGGCGCAACGAGACAGCCGGGTTTGCGCGGTCGCCACGTGCTCGGCGCCTTCCTCGGCTTCTTTGCAACCGTCCTCATCGTCAACGGCGTCATGATCTATTGGGCCGTATCGACCCACTCGGGGCTGGTTGCGAACGAGCCCTATCGCAAGGGCCTGCACTACAACGAGCGCATCGCGTCGGACGAGCGCCAGGCGCGCCTCGGCTGGAGCGACACGGTCGCGGTCAGCCGGGACGGTCGCGTGCGCATGCTGCTCTCCGAAGCCGACGGTCGCGCCGTGCACGGCATGAAGATCACCGGCGTATTGGGGCGCCCCTCTACCAATCGCCACGATATCACCCTCGCGCTGGTCGAAGCATCCCCGGGACACTACGAGGCGCGCACGGCGGCGCTGGCAGAAGGCAATTGGCTGCTCTCGCTCGAAGCCCGCGCGCATGACGCTGCCGACCCCGTTTACCGCATGCGGAGGCGCCTATGGCTCAAGCCCTGACAGAGCTTGCCCTCGGCGACCATGCGGATGCCGGCACCAGCCGGGCCGCGCGGTGCGTCACGACGATCTTGGCCGTCGAAGGCATGCATTGCGGCGGCTGCATGCGCAAAGTCGAGCGGGCGCTCACGGCCGTGCCCGGTGTCGTGGCGGCCCGCGCCAACCTGTCCGCCAGGCGCGTCGCCGCCGTGCATGGCGCGAGCGGCGTCAACACCACGGACCTCGTCGAGGCGCTCGACCGCGCCGGCTTCAAGGCTGCCGAGCTCGCCGACGACGCCGCGCAGCCGGCAAAAGCAGCCGATCAGGCCCTGCTCGAGCGTGTGGGCGTCGCCGGGTTTGCGGCCGCCAACATCATGCTCCTCTCGGTGTCGGTCTGGTCGGGAGCAGCGGGCGATATGACCCCCTCGGTGCAGAGCCTGTTCCACTGGCTGTCGGCACTGATCGCCCTGCCCGTGCTGGGCTATGCCGGCCAGCCGTTTTTCCATTCCGCCGCCCAGGCGCTCCGATCCCGACGCCTCAATATGGACGTGCCGATCTCGCTGGGCGTCACTCTGGCCACCGCCATGAGCCTGTATCAGACCGCGCGCGGCAGCGAGCAGGTCTATTTCGATGCCGCCGTCACCCTGCTCTTCTTCCTGCTGGTCGGCCGCTTCCTCGATCAGCGCATGCGCACGCGCGCGGCCGGTGCCGCCGCCAATCTGCTGGGCCTGCGCGGCTCCGCGGCCACCGTGATCGAGCCCGACGGCACCACGATGCGCCACGCCGCCCGCGCTCTGCGCCCGGGCATGCGCGTGCTGACCGTTGCCGGCGAGCGCTTCGCCGTCGATGGCCGCGTGGTCGAGGGCCACGGCGAGGTCGATGCGAGCCTGATCACGGGTGAGACCATGCCGGTTTCCGTGCGGCCGGGCACGCTCATCTATGCTGGCACGGTCAATCTGTCGGGATCGCTGGTGACGGAAGCCACCGCCACCGACCAGCACACGCTGCTGGCCGAAATCGCGCGCCTGATGGCGGCGGCCGAGCAGGCGCGCGGGCGTTACGTGCGGCTGGCCGACCGCGCCGCGCGCTTCTATGCGCCGGCGGTGCATATCCTGGGGCTCGCCACCTTTCTCGGCTGGCTCTTGACCGGTCACGGCTGGGAGACGGCGCTGACGGCGGCCATTGCCGTGCTGATCATTACCTGCCCGTGCGCGCTGGCGCTGGCCGTGCCGGCCGTCCAGGTTGCCGCCACCAGCCGGCTGTTCGCCAAGGGCGTCCTGGTCAAGGCGCCGGACGGATTGGAGCGGCTGGCCGAGGTGGACACGGTCGTCTTCGACAAAACCGGCACGCTGACGCTGGGCGAGCCGTCACTGGCCGCAGGCCAGCGCGTCAGCGACGACATCCTTGCGAAAGCAGCGTCCCTGGCGGCCGCGAGCCGGCATCCTTACGCCCGCGCGGTGGTTCGGGCTGCCGAAGCCGCCGGCCTCGCCATCCGACCCGCCGCCGGCGTGCTGGAGGTGCCGGGGTTCGGCCTGGAGCGGATCGGCCCGGAGGGCCCCGAGCGGCTCGGCTCGGCCGCCTGGTGTGGTGCCGGAGCACCGCATGCCGGCATGACGGCGGTTTGCTATCGCGCGGGCGATGGCACGGCGGTTGCCTTCTCCTTCGAGGATCGGTTGCGATCCGATGCGGCGGATGTCGTCTCTCGGCTGCACCAGGCGGGCTTCCAGACCGAGCTTCTGTCCGGCGACCGGCCGGCTGTGGTCGAGGCCGCCGCAGCTCATGCTGGCATTCGCCGTTGGACGGCCGGCGCCGCGCCGGGCGCCAAGATTGCCCGCCTCGAGGCGCTCGCGGCGGAAGGCCGCAAGGTGCTGATGGTCGGTGACGGGTTAAACGATGCACCCGCATTGGCGGCCGGACACGCCTCGCTCTCGCCCTCGAGCGCCGCCGACATCACGCAGACGGCGGCGGATGCGATCCTTCAGGGCGCGCGCCTCGCCCCCGTTCTGGAGGCGATTGCCGTCGCGCGCGCCGCGCACCGCATGGCGCTGCAGAACTTCGCCATCGCCATCGGCTACAATCTGCTGTTCGTGCCTCTGGCCATGGCGGGCCTGGTCACGCCATTGCTGGCCGCGATCGCCATGTCGGCCTCATCCGTCGCGGTCACCGCCAACGCCATCAGGCTCCGCACCATGCACCTGGAGCTCGCCCGATGACCGCACTCGCCTGGCTCATTCCCTGCGCGCTGTTGCTGGGGCTGCTCGGGCTAGCGGCCTTCCTGTGGTCGCTCAACAGCGGCCAATTCGAGGATCTGGAAGGTGCCGGCTGGCGCGCACTGCAGGACGAGGAGCCAGGACCTCACAAATAGCCATTCGGCTTTTCGCGTACCAAGTCGCGGAAGGCGTGCCACGTGGCGTGCCCGATCAGCGGGAAGGCGAAGACCAGGCCGACGTACAACGTGGCGATGCCGAGCGCCATGAAGCCGGCGATCAGGCCTGCCCACAGCGCCAGGGGTTTGGGATTCGCTGCCACGGCGGCAAGGCTGGCTGCGATCGCCGTTATGGCATCGATGCGCCTGGTCATCAGCAGCGGCACGGAGATCACCGAGATGGCGAACACCGCCGCTGCGAGGATGCTGCCGACGGTGGTACCGGCGACCAGCAGGCCGAGGCCGTGCGGCGTGAACAGCAGAGTCGGAACGAACTCGCTCGGCGGGGGCAGGCCGCGGCTACCGAGGAACAGCATGAACAGCAGGAACGCGAGCTGCAGCCAGACGAAATACACGAACCCCAGGATGGCGCCGAAGAAGCCGAGCTGGCCCGGCGCGCGCGCGCCGGCCTTCAGAACCTCGCCCAGCCGCACGCTTTCGCCGTTCTCCAGACGCCGGCTGGTTTCATAGAGGCCAACGGCCGCGATCGGCCCGACGAGCAGAAACCCGCCGCCAAGCGCAAGAATGAGAGATTCCAAACCGCTCACCATCAAGCCCAGCGTCAAGGCGATCGACAGCGAGGCGAACAGGACGCCGTAGGCGAGGCTGACATGGGGTGCGGCCCACAGGTCGCGCCAGCCAGACGCCAGCCAGTTCCAAGGCGCATCGAAGGCGACCCGCTCGACCGTCACGCCGGCGATGGGCGACGACGCAGCGCTCCTCTCCGCAATCTGGCCTGCATCGCGGGCTCCCATGTCGCCTCCTTCGGTCACTTGGACGTGGAGGCCGGGCCGGCATCTGGGAGTGGAGGATACGCGAACATCACGCACGCGCCAGCCATCAGCAAGCCGAAGGTCGCCTCGAGAAGCCTGCGTGAAATGCTCTTGCGCATGGCAGCCCTGTTGCGTCGACGAGAATCGAGACTAGCTGCATGGCGCATCCCCGCTCTTTGACCCAGGTCAAGTCCCCCAAAACGCCTGAATACGGCGGTGCGCCCGGTCTCCGCTGGCGGTTCGCCAGGAAACGCTGGCCAGCGATCGCGAGAGAGCCGACGTCCGACGCGCTTGATCTGGATCAATGCCGCCTTGCGCGGCTTCCTGGACCCTTCCCAGCAACGCAACGGAGGCAGCCATGTCGAAGCCAACGGAGCAGGCATCAAGAACAGCCGTGATGGAAGCTGCCGACCATTTCCTGGCGCACTTGAGCGAGTGGTGGCATCGCCACGATGAGTTCGGCAGCCTCGACCGCGGTGAGGTCGAGCGGATCGCCGGCGAATTCGGCATGACCGGACGCGATCTGGAAGGCCTGGTGGCCCGAGGGCCGCATGCGGCGGATCTCCTCTACCAGAGGATGCAGGCGCTTGGCTTGGCGAGAGCCGATGTGGAGCGCGTGGCTCACGGTCTGATGGGTGATCTGGAGAGAACATGCGCTTGCTGCGACGACAAGGGCACCTGCAAGCAAGACCTGGCCAAGCGACCAGACGACCCGGCATGGAAGGATTATTGTCCCAACGCTACGTCGCTCGAGGCCATCAAGGAGGCCAAGGGCGCGTAAGCAGGACCGGCGCGGCCGAGCGAGATTTGCAGCAGCGGGTTCCCCGGGCCGACCCGAGGAGCATCGTTTCACCGCGCGATATCAGACAGTCTGCGTCCGATATTTCTTCCTCAGCTTGGCAGCGGGTCGGCGAACGATCGTGCGATCTCCACGCGCGATCAATGCGATCGGCCTTCATCAGTTCACAACCATTGGCCGATATTGTGCCAGCATGCGCCGGGCACTACCCGTTTCCGTCGCGGCGCAAAGCAAGGCCCCGTAGTCGCCAACCGCGGGGCCTTCGCTTTTTCAGCAAGTCTCGGCTAGCGTCTGTGCCATACGCCGCCCGGCGGGAGCGGACGGATCGATGACCGTTGGTTGCCTGGTCGACAAGCTGCGTCATCTCACCCGATCGAATTCCGCAGTGAGAGTGTGCAGCCGAGTGAAGCCCGGGTCCACGATTTCATCTGATTTGGCGAAAAGCCGCTTCGGCTGTCGCCCGAAAGATAACTGCCGGATCGGCGCCCGCGATGGAAAGATGTCATAGGCTTGTCATCGACGCCGCCTTAGGGTGCGGCCCGCAGCACGGAAAATATCGGGGCTCCCATGAAACTCGCACGCTCGCTTGCCGCACCTTTGATTGCCGCCGCAGCGCTTCTCCTCGCGCAGTCCGCGGCGGCGCAAACGATCTATCCGCTCACGAAGGCGGAGATCCTGGCCGGCTCGAAATTCGATTTCAAAGTCGAGTTTGAAGGGGCGGCGGCGGCTGCCGACATCAAGGTCACCATCAACGGGCGCGACGCGGCCCAGGTGCTCGGCAAGAGCCCGTCCGTGGAGGCGAACGAGGAGGGGCAGGGTCACGCCGCCTATTGGCTGCGCAACGTGTCCCTGACGCAGCCTGGCGCCTACGAGGTGGTTGCCTCCGCCGGCGGCAAATCGCAGACCGTGACGTGGGAGGTGTTCGGCACGGCGCCGCGGCGTGCGCGCAACGTCATCCTCTTCATCGGCGATGGCATGTCGGTGGCTCACCGCACGGCGGCGCGCGTGCTGTCCAAGGGTCTGGCGGAGGGGCGCTACGGCGGCGAGCTGGCGATCGACGACATGCCGGCCATGGCCCTCGTCTCCACCTCCGGCACCGATTCCATCGTCACGGATTCCGCCAACTCGATGAGCGCCTACACGACCGGCCACAAGTCCTGCAATAACGCTCTGGGCGTCTATTGCGCGCGCAACAAGAATGGGCTGGCGCATCCCCGCGTCGAGACCATCGCCGAGCTCGCCAAGCGCAGCCATGGCGGCTTGGGTGTAGGGGTGGTGACCAACACCGAAATCGAGGATGCCACGCCCGCCGGGATGGTGGCCCACGTGCGCCGCCGCGGCGACTATGACGAGATCGTGCGCATGTTCCATGAGGTAAAGCCGGACGTCATGATGGGCGGGGGTTCGGGCTTCTTCTTGCCAAAGTCGAGCGAGGCCGGCCGACGCAAGGACGAGGAGAACTACCTCGAAAAATTCAAGGCGGCCGGCTACCGGTTCGCAGCCACGGCCACAGAGATGAAATCGGCTGCCGCCGACAAGGCGACGACCCGCCTGCTCGGGCTGTTCCACGCCGGCAATCTCGACGGCGCGCTCGATCGCAACCTGCTCAAGAAGGGCACGGTGTCGAGGTATCCCGATCAGCCCGACCTCGCCGATCAGACGCAGGCGGCAATCGACATTCTCTCCAGGGGTCCGAACGGCTTCGTCCTGATGGTGGAGTCCGGCCTGATCGACAAGTATTCGCACGCGCTCGACTGGGAGCGCGCCGTCTACGACACCATCATGCTCGACAATGCCGTCGCCGTGGCCAAGCGCTTCGCCGCGCAGCGCGACGATACCCTGATCATCGTCGTCGCCGATCACGCGCACCCCGCCAGCATCATCGGCACCTATGACGACCAGCGGCCGGGTGAGCGCCTGCGCGACAAGCTCGGCATCTATGGCGAGGCGAAATTCCCCAACTATCCCGCGGCCGCTGCGGACGGCTATCCCCAATCGATCGACGTGACGCGGCGGCTTGCCTTCGTGTTCGCCGGCTTCCCCGACCACTGCGCTTCGGGCAAGCCCTACCTTGCCGGTCCGTTCAAGCCGGCCGAGCAAAAGGACAAGATGGCCATTGCCAACGAGGTGTTCTGCACGCCCGGGGCCACGCGCATGCAGGGCAACCTGCCGTTCACCCAGCCGCAAGGCGTGCATTCGGCGGACGACGTGGTGCTGACCGCCATGGGCCCGGGTGCGGAGATGTTCAAGGGCCGCATCGACAACACGCGCGTGTTCCGCGTGATGGCCACGGCCCTGGGCATCGGTCAAGCCAAGTAGGGCAGCGCAACCCTCGCAGCCGGCGACTTTCCAAGGGCGCGGGTCGGCAGGGGGTCCGATCTAATGCAGCCAGCGGCGGTCCGGCTCGAAGGCCGCAATTCGCCGCTCGAGCTTTCGCACCTGCCAGCGCGCAAACGCCCGCCACAACCGGGCGACGGCGCGCGGGATGGTGGCGAGGAGATCGCTGGTGAGGCGGCAATCGCAAGCCGCAGGCCTTTGCCAGCGGCAGTCGTGCGTGATCGGCAGAGGGGTGCCCATGTGAATCTCATTTCCAGTGTTTGGCTTGGGACCGCGCGCGGGCGCAATCGCCCAGAGGTCGTCGGCCCATGTTGCCGCCCTCTATGACCGGCTCGAGCCGCGCCGACAAACGATATTTCGTCATGCTATGCTCAACTTCTGCTCATGCATCCGGGTGACGCCGGAAGGCGAAAGGCTGGCCGCCGGCGTGCGGCGCGGGCTGAACGAGGATCCGCCGGGTCGTCACCAGCATCGACCGGCGGGAGGGCACCCGCATTCGTCCAGTGACAACCAAATGTGTAACCCATGTCCTCGCACGACTGTTACCCATCTCTCCGGTCCATACACCCGCAAGGGGGAGGGGAGCCGCGCGCCGCGCACGAGCCGATCTTCGGCGGGCATGCCGCTCCATGATAGAATGACGTCCGATCAAGGGCTCGAGATCCGATGACCAGCTCGCCAATTCCGCGCAGAGCCTCCGTCCCCGTCGACGTCGGCGGCGTCGTCATCGGCGGCGATGCTCCCATCGTCGTGCAGTCGATGACCAACACCGACACGGCGGACGTGGAAGGCACCGCGCGCCAGTCGGCCGACCTCGCCCGCGCGGGCTCCGAGATCGTGCGCATCACGGTGGACCGCGACCAGGCGGCGAAGGCCGTGCCGACGATCCGCGACCGCCTCGTCCAGATGGGCGTGCGGGTGCCGCTGGTGGGCGACTTCCACTACAACGGCCACACGCTGCTGGGGGACAACCCTGCCTGCGCCGAGGCGCTCGACAAGTGGCGCATCAATCCCGGCAATGTCGGCTTCAAGAACAAGCGCGACCGGCAGTTCTCCGCCATCATCGAGCTGGCGCTGAAGTTCGCAAAACCGGTGCGCATCGGCGTCAACTGGGGCAGCCTCGACCAGGAGCTGTTGACGCGCCTGATGGACGAGAACGCGGCCGCGCCCGCGCCGAAGGACGCGCGCACCGTGATGCACGAGGCGATCGTGCAGTCGGCGCTGCTGTCGGCCGAGCGCGCCGAGGAGCTGGGCCTGGGCGCGGACCGGATCGTCATCTCCGCCAAGGTCAGTGCCGTGCAGGACCTGGTCAGCGTCTACACCATGCTGGCGCAGCGCTGCCGCTATGCGCTGCACCTGGGGCTCACGGAAGCCGGCATGGCGTCGAAGGGCATCGTCGCCTCGACCGCCGGCATCGGCCTCCTGTTGCAGCAGGGCATCGGCGACACCATTCGCGTGTCGCTCACCCCCGAGCCCGGCGGAGACCGCACGCTCGAGGTGCGCGTCGCACAGGAGATCCTGCAGACCATGGGCTTGCGATCGT
>DATEVP010000197.1:0-5903 GCA_035258465.1 Hyphomicrobiaceae bacterium | reverse complement strand
GGAGGAGCCCGAATGGAGCGCCGTCATGGCGCCGCCGTGGAGCACGCTGCCGTGGACCCTGCTGGTGCTGATGGAGGAGGCGGTTGAGCGCGGCTGGGCCGCGTTCTCGGCGGAGGAAGCGCGCCGGCGCGGCGTTGAATGGCTCGATCTCGTTCGCTCCAAGGAGCTCGGCGCCAGGCTCGCCGCGCTCGC
This sequence comes from Hyphomicrobiaceae bacterium, assembly GCA_035258465.1. Lineage (GTDB taxonomy): Bacteria > Pseudomonadota > Alphaproteobacteria > Rhizobiales > Hyphomicrobiaceae > AWTP1-13. The sequence continues at coordinate 5,711 of DATEVP010000197.1, read as the reverse complement.
AGCTCAGTTCGAGCGCGACGGCTATCGGCCGGAAGCGTTGCGGGCGCACGTGAGCCAGGAGGAGGCGCGCAAGCGCTGGGGCGCGCTCATGGCGTTCCACAAGGCCCACGGCCATTTCCTGGTGACCAACGGGCCTTACAAGCTCAAGGCGTGGTCGGCGGAGAGCGTGAAGCTGGAGGCGTTTCGCGACCTCACCTATCCGCTCGGCGTCGGGTCCTACGACGCTTACGCGGTTCCGCGGCGCGGCTTTGTCACCGGGACGGAATGGAAGGGCGATCGCCTCCTGGTATCCGGCGAGATCGAGGTGATCGACAAGTTCCAGCGCAGCTATCGGCTGGTGCGCACGCCCCTGAAGTCCGTTCCCGCGGACGTCCTCCGGCGCGCGGCGCCCGAGTGCCGCTTTGTGGTCGTGGCCGAGGACGGACGCGTCGCGCTCGCGGGCGCCTCGCCGATCGGCGCGGATGCGTCCTTCGCGATCGATCTCACGGATCGCCTGGCGCCGGGCCGCTACACGCTATCGGCCGCCATCGCCGTCAATGGCAACGTCATGAACCCGGACATTCACCGCGTCGAGGTCGTCATGCCCACCGGGCGTTGAGCTGAGGCGAAATTCCGGGATGACAGTCAGGAAGCGAGGGCGTCCGTCTGGCGCAGGGCCTCGCCCAGGACCATGGCGGCGGCCACGGCGATGTTGAGGGAGCGCAGGCCCGCACGCATGGGGATGCGCAGGCGGGCGTCGGCCGCCGCATGCACCGGGGGCGGCACGCCGGCGCTCTCGCGGCCCAGCAGCAGGGTATCCGCCCGACTGAAGGTGAAGCTGGTATAGACCGTGTCGCCACGCGTGCTCAGCAGGAGGAGGCGCGCGCCGGCCGATCGCCGCGCCGCCTCGAACGCGGCAAAGCTGGCATGCCGCGCCAGCTCCACGTGCTCCAGGTAGTCGAGCCCCGCGCGCCTCAGCGCCCGGTCGCTCGAGTCGAAGCCGGCCGGGCCGATGAGGTCGACGGGCACGCCGAGACAGGCCGCCAACCGGAGGATCGTGCCGGTGTTCTGCGGGATATCAGGCTCGTAGAGCGCAAGGCGCATGGGGCCATGCTAAGCCCGATGCCGAGGCCCTCGGCAAGCGCCCGGCGCATGCGCCAAATTGCCCCCGCATGGGCCGGCCAACAGCCTTGTGCCGGCCGGGGAAGAATGCAAAAAGGGCGCGCGTCAATACGTCAACTTGGTCGCAGCGGGGCGGTCACCGAACATCCTGCAAAATCGCCCGCGCGGCCGTTGAAATGCATGCGGCGGCCACAGCTGAGCGGGCCTATCGGTGCTGCCGGCGATGTGACCGCCGTCCGTATGCGTGCCGTGCCGAGGGACTGACAAATGCAAAGGGAGGCTGCCTTGGCTCACACCGCGGACCACCCCAACAGGCGCGACTTCATCGTCATTGCCGCCCAAGCGTTCGCCGGCGTCGGCGCTGCCGCGGCACTGTGGCCCTTCGTGCATTCGATGAACCCGGACGCCTCGACCCAGGCGCTGGCCTCGATCGAGGTGGATCTCGCCCCCATCAAGGAGGGGCAGGCGATCACCGTCTCCTGGCGCGGCAAGCCGGTGTTCATCCGCTACCGCACGGCCGAGGAGGTCGAGAAGGCGAAAGAGGTCAAGCTCGCCGAGCTGTCCGACCCCAGCGCGCGCAACGACGTGCTGCCAGACAAGGCCCCGGCCACGGATGCCAACCGCACCAAGAAGGGCCACGAAAGCTGGCTGATCCTGGTCGGCATCTGCACGCATCTGGGCTGCATCCCCAAGGGCCAGTCGCTGTCCGATTCCAAGGGCGAATACGGCGGCTGGTTCTGCCCGTGCCATGGCTCGCACTACGACACGGCCGGGCGCATCCGCAAAGGCCCGGCGCCGCGCAACCTGGATGTGCCGCCCTACGAGTTCACGTCCGACACCAGGATCAAGATCGGCTGAGGAGCCCAAGATGGCGAGCCACGAATCGACCTATCGGGCAACGACCAGGCTCGGCAAGTGGATGGACGCGCGGCTCCCCATGGCGCGCCTGATGCACGGGCAGTTCGTCGACTTCCCGACGCCGAGGAACATCAACTACCTGTGGACCACCGGCGGCATTCTGACGTTCTTCCTCGTCCTGCAGATCGCCACCGGCATCGTGCTCGCCATGCATTACGTGCCGAGCGCGGCGGAGGCCTTCAACAGCGTCGAGCACATCCGCCGTAACGTGAACTACGGGTGGCTGCTGCGCAACATGCATGCGGTCGGCGGCTCCATGTTCTTTCTCGCGGTCTACATCCATATCGCCCGCGGCCTCTACTACGGCTCCTACAAGGCGCCGCGCGAGGTGTTGTGGATCCTGGGCGTAGTCATCCTGCTGCTGATGATGGCCACGGCCTTCATGGGCTATTCGCTGCCCTGGGGGCAGATGAGCTTCTGGGCGGTGACCGTCATCACCAACATGTTCTCCTCGCTCGATTCCATCATCCCCGGCCTCGGCACCAGGATCGTCCAGTGGCTGTGGGGCAGCTACGCGGTTTCCGGCGCCACGCTGACCCGCTTCTACAGCCTGCATTACCTGCTCCCCTTCGTGATCGTGGGCGTGGTCGGCCTGCACGTCTGGGCGCTGCACGTGGTGGGACAGAACAACCCGACCGGGCTCGACATCAAGACCGCGTCGGATTCGGTGCCGATGACGCCCCATGCCGTCATGAAGGATGCGTTTGCGTTGTCGGTGTTCGTGATCCTGTTCGCCTGGTTCGTGTTCTACCTGCCGGACTATCTGGGTCACCACGACAACTACGTCGAGGCCAACCCGCTCTCCACGCCGCCGCACATCGTGCCCGAGTGGTACTTCCTGCCCTACTACGCGATCCTGCGCGCCATCCCCGACAAGCTCCTTGGCGTGATCGCGATGTTCGCCTCCGTCGTCATCTTGATGTTCGCGCCCTGGCTCGACACCTCGCGCGTGCGCTCGTCCAAGTACCGCCCGATCTACAAGTGGTTCTTCTTCCTGTTGGTCATCAGCGTCATCGCGCTGGGCTACCTCGGCTCCAAGCCGCCGGAGGGCGCCTACGTCTTTTGGGCGCGCATCTTCACGGCCTACTACTTCATCCATTTCCTGGTGATCATGCCGATCGTCGGCGTGATCGAGACGCCGTCGAACTTGCCGCGCTCGATCACCGAGTCGGTGCTGGGCGCAGGCGGCGGGCCCGTGAAGGTCAAGGCGCCGGCAGCGCCGGAAACGCGCTAGGGCGGGGGAACACATGAGGAAGGCATTCGGCGCGGGAACGGGGCTCGCTATCGTGCTGCTGGCGGCGGGCGCCGGCATCGTGTGGGCGGCCGACGAGGGTGAGGCGGTGCACGTCGCGCCTCAGAAGTGGACTTTCTCGGGCCTGTTCGGCCGGTTCGACGACGCGCAGCTGCAGCGCGGGTTCAAGGTCTACACGGAAGCGTGCGCGCGCTGCCATGGCGTGCGGCGGCTGCACTTCAGGAACCTGGCGGAGCCCGGCGGCCCGGCCTTCCCCGAGACCGCCATCAAGTCGCTGGCGGCGACCTACCAGGTCGACGATGCGCCCGACGAGCGGGGCAGGATCAAGCAGCGCCCGGCGATCCCGTCCGACGCCATTCCGCCGCCCTACAAGAACGAGCAGGAGGCGCGGTTCGCGCAGAACGGCGCTTTGCCGCCCGACCTGTCGCTGATCGTCAGGGCGCGCGGGATCGAGGCCGGGACGCCGTTCTACCGCGTGCCCGACACCATGCTCCGCGACATCGTCACCGGCTATCAGGAGGCCGGCGCCGACTACGTCTATGGATACCTCACCGGCTATGCGAATCCCCCCGCCGGCATGAAGATGGCGGACTTCATGAATTACAACCGCGCCTTCCCCGGCCATCAGACGGCGATGCCCAATCCGTTCATCGCCGGCGACGGCCTGGTGAAATACGACGACGGCACGCCGGCCACGGTCGACAACTACGTGCGCGACGTGGTGGCGTTTCTCGCCTGGGCGGCCGATCCGACGCTGGAGGAGCGGAAGCGGATGGGCCTGCTGGTGCTGGGCTATATCATTTTCACGGCCGTGCTGCTGGGGCTCGCCAAGCGGCGGATCTGGCGCGCGGCGCACTGAAGGCGGGCCTGCCTAAGCGACGCCGCCTGCGCGCTGAGCCATCGCTCCAGCACCGCGGTGAGGTGTTCCCGGTCCTCCTCGTCGAGGGGACGGGCGCGCCTCATCTCATTTCGCAAGGCAGGAGCGGCCGGGACGACTATATTGGCGCCAGCCCGATTGCAAGCCAGAGGACCCAGCCGATGGATGCCAGCCAGCTCAAATCCCTGCAGGCGCCGCTGAAGGAGAAGTATCGCACCACACCGCAGGCCGCCGTCATCACGCTGAAGGCCGAGGGCCGCATCGGCGAGGGCGTGACCTGCCGGGTCGAGACGGGCAAGGCGCTGGTGGAGGCCGGGCTGCATCCGGCGACCGGCGGCACCGGGATCAGCGCCTGCTCCGGCGACATGCTGCTGGAGGCGCTGGTGGCCTGCGCCGGCGTGACGCTCAACGCGGTCGCCACCGCGCTTGGCCTGACCGTGCGCGATGCCCGCATCAAGGCCGAGGGCGACCTCGATTTCCGCGGCACACTGGGCGTCGCCAAGGACGCAGCCGTGGGCTTCCGCGACATCCGCCTGAGCTTCGACATCGAAGGCGACCTCACCGAGGAGCAGCGCGCGACCCTCATGAAGCTCACCGAGCGCTACTGCGTGGTCTATCAGACGCTGCGCAATGCCCCGCCGATCGCCGTGACGAGCCGGATGGCGTGACGGCGCCACTCGCGCGTTCCCCCAGACTGCTACGGTTGCGCTTTGGGGCGCGGCAGCCTTGAATGCGGATCGAAATTGGCCCCGTCGCCCGCGAACCTGGAGAGAGCAAGCCCCATGTACGGTCGCCCCGCTGTCGCGCTCCTCGTCTGCATGCTGCTCTCGGGCGCAGCCGCCCGGGCGGCCGAGGAGCCCAAGGCCTTTGCCTGCACCTTCACCACCGGCGTTTCGTTTTCCTACGAGAAGGGGCAGTTCGCGACGGAGAAGGCTTCCCCCCTCTCCTTCGGGGTCGCGGCAATCGATCTTGGCGCACAGACCGCCGAGCTCAAGACGCGGGGCGGCACGGGGCACTTGCGCGTGGCGCAGGCGGTGAACGCAACGCACTTCCTGGAGGTGGTGACCGAGGGCTATCTGAACATCACCACCATCTACGACAAGGACGAGGCGAAGGGGACCTACCCGGCCGTGCATTCCCGGCACTTCAGCGTGCTGGGGCAGCCGATCGTGGCGCAGTACCAGGGCTTCTGCGAGGCCAAGTGAGCCACCTGCCAGCGTTGGACGGGGCGCTCACCTCGTGTCGCGCAGGCTGACGATGTAGGCGATGACGTCGTCTCTGTCCGCGGGATCGAGGATCAGGTTCGGCATGTTCGGATGCGGGCTTTGGAACCAGACCATGAGGGCCAGCGGGGTCATGCCGGGAGTGTTGGCGATCTGCTTGAATGTGGCGATGGCCGCCACTGGCGACCGCGCCTGCCCCGCTTGCACGGCGTGGCAGTTGGAGCACTGCCGCTGCGCGTAGACGAGCCCTCGTCTCGCGTCCCCCGTCTGCTGGGCGTTCGCCGGCGATGCCCCAAGCAGGCACAAACAGATCGCAACGAGCCCGAAGAGTCGCATCGTT
>DATEVP010000196.1:0-4268 GCA_035258465.1 Hyphomicrobiaceae bacterium | reverse complement strand
CCCGGTGGTCGCTCGCCAGACTGCCGACCGGCACCATGTTGGGCTCGCTCGCGTGGAAATGGGCGGCGTGCGGCACGGCGGCGGCGATGATCGCGGCATCATCGCCGTCGATCAGGATCGTGCCAGTGTCGATCTGCAATCGGATGCCGGGATGATCGATCCTTTCCACCAGGGCGATGGCTTCGGCCGTATGCTCGATGAAGCGGCAACCGTAAAGCCGGGCGTTCGCCTCGAAGGCGAGCGCGCTGCCCTCGCGCTCGAACACGGGTCCCATGGAGCGGAGGAACTCCACCGCGATCTCCTGTGCATCCGAGGCGGCGAGGTTTCCCGGATCCCTCTGTTTCGGGGCACCAAACACGCAGGCGCGAGCGCCAAGCACGCCCGCGATCCTCGCGATCGTCGAAAGATGCTTCCTCAGATTGTCCCGTTGCTCTTCGGAGCCGAACAGGGTGCACTCCGGGCGAGCGAACAGGATCCCCTGCAAGGCGGGCACTTCTAGCCCGAGCGAGGCAAGCTCACGCCGATAGCTGGCGACGGCCGCGAGATCCGGCGCCGGCCAATTGTTGAACGTCTTGGCCGGAGCAATTTCGATCCCCGCATAGCCGATGTCGGCCGCCAGCCGGACCGCCTCCTGGTCGGCCTGCGAAGGCCAGGCGATGTTGGAAACCGAGATGCGGTCGAGCTTGGTCATTGAGCCTTGCGACGCTCTTCGGCGATGAATTCCGCCATGCTGGCGAGGACGGCCTCGCCGGCCATCATGTAGTGCTCGTCGCCGCCGAAGTGGCGGCCGTGCCGCGTCCTCAGGCCGTAGCGCGGCGCGGGCTGCGTGGGCGGGCCGACCCGTGCCTTGGGAAAATGGCGATCGATGATCGTGCGGGTGTCGACGGGCTCGGTGAACAGGTTGACGAGCCTCAGGCCAGCCTCAGCCGCCGTTGCGATATCCCGGGAAAGACGGTCGACCGGGTACCACTGGAAGGAGCTTGCGGGGTTGATCTTGTCGACCTGATTGTTGTGCAGCAGATCGAAGAGGGCGTTCTTCTTGAGCCCCGGCCCGAACAGTGCCGGCAGCCGAACGATCAAATGGTCTGGGTAGCGCGAAGCGACCCAGGCCTCCAAGGCGAGCCGGTTGACTCCATAGGCGTGGTTGGGCTGCCCCGTCGGGTCGGTCGTCTCGTCGATGGCCAGCGACGGATCAGGGTAGACGTCGATGGTCGAGATCAGCACGAAGCGGCCGATGGCGGCCTGCGCCACCACGTCCGTGAGCGCCGCTATTGCTGCCTGGTCCGCCTCCGGCGCGCGGTTGGCGATCCACTTGGCGGCCGACACGCCGGCGCAAACGACTTCATCGTAATGCTGGCCTGCCAGGTCGCGGAAGTTGCGCGAATTGAAGGTGGCATCGAAGCCGCCCCGGCGCAGGAGGTTGGAGCCGACGAAACCGGTGTGGCCGATCAGTGCGCGCCGCATGCTGTCACGTGCCGTCCTTGGTGAGTTGCTCGGCGGCTTGGGAGAAAGCGTCTTCAGGCGCGCCGAGCCTGTAGTGGCCATTGGGGTCGACGACGTTCATGCGCCCCGAGCGTGCCGAGAGCTGACTGCGGATCTCGCGCGAGACGATAAAGCGGCGGCGGGCAAAGGACGCCGAATGAATCTGCACGATGTATTCGGACAGCAGCGCCAGCATGCCGGACAGGATGAACGTCAGGAACGAGAGCTGCAGCGACATGGTCGTCCAGCCGGGCTGCACGTCTTCCTTGAAGAAATACACGAGCACCACGTAGAGGGACCAGGCAAGTCCGGTTGCGCTGCCGAAGCAACCGACGATGCTGATGAAACGCAGCGGTGCCGAGCTCGAGGCCAGGAGCAGCCGCATGCCTTTGCCGAGGGAGTCGACCAGCTTCGGAGAGGGCCATGCATAGCCAGGATCGTCGATGGTCACGGCCGACGAAGGAAAGCCGCTGGCAATCCTGCGCGATCGCAGCAGCATCTCCCCGTCCACGCTGCGCAGCACGTGCAGGGCCGCCGCCCGGCTCAGCATCGAAACGGCCGGCCGCTCTGCCAGCGCCGTTCCGCCGCTCAGCCAATTGTAGAGCGCGATGTAGCTGCGCTGCAGAGGGGAGTGCAAAGCCTTGCGCTGCCAGGCCTGCGCCGGCTACCCCAGCACCACGTCGAAGCCTTTGTGGACCTCGCCGATCAGCTTGGGCAGGGCCTCGACCAGCTGCCTGGTCGGCTCGATCACCAGGATCCAATCGCCGATCGCATTCTCGATGCCCGTCAGCACGGCGGTGTCCCGGTCGATGCGGTCGCCGAGAAACGCGACCGTGATGTCCGGTAAGCGCTCGGTCAGCGCCTTCAAAGCAATCCCGACGTCGTCCGGGCTTCCATTCGCGACGATGACGATCTCGCTGTCGCCAAAGGTCTCGGCGAGCCGCCCGATCAGCCGCGCAAGAATGGCCGCATCGGGAATGCGGTCCTCGACGACGCAGACGGCGCTGATCGATGTGCGCGACAGATCCATCAAAAGTCCCAGCTCTCGGCCTCGATAAGGCCGAGTACATCATAGATATTATCCAGCTTCGCTCCAAGGATCGATACGAGCCGCGGGCATGGTTTATGCCGCTCGAACAGGATCGGGCGGCCATCGCTGTCCTCGGTATCGATCAGGACCGCCTTGATGTCGAAGATCGAGCGCACGTAGCGGGCGTGCAACAGCGCCGGTATGTAGCGTGAGGCGTCGCGCAACATGTAGACGGCGTTGCACTTGGCTGGCGCGATCTCCGTCGCCGGCGTCTCCGTCCAGGCCTCGTGTGGCGTGTAGCGCACATGCGTCAGCGAATGGCAGCGCGCCGCGGGAAACGGCATGGTCGAGAAGAACGGCCCGTCCATGACCGTGACGCCGACCCCGGCCAGGTCACGCGGGGGCTCGATCAGCGCGATCTCCGCCAATTCGCGCTTGAGGCCAGTTGATATGGATACGCCGACGCCATCGAGATTGGCGTAGGTGCAATTGATGACGTAGCCCGCTTCGACGCGATCTGTGCCAACCGCGACCTCGACACCGTCGCGCCCGCACCGGACAACCTGCGCCGACGTATTGGTGCGCACCTCGATCTTCTTGTCGCCGAGACGCGCCGACAAGTGCCGCGCGAGCGCGGCGGCATCGAACGCCAGCTCCTCGACCTCGTAGGCTTCCTCGATCAGGCTGGTGTCGAACAGGCGCGCACGATTGGAGCCGAGCGGGCGATAGGGCGCGCCGATCTCGCGGCAGAAGTGCTCGAACTGATTGGGGTCGACCCTGGAGTCGCGGGCTATGGCATAAAGCTTCGTCATGCCCCTATGCACGGCGAAGCTGTAGTCGTTGCAGAAGCGCACGTAATTCTCCCGCGATCTCCGCGCCGTGAGCAGGGAGCGCGGATAGTGATAGCCGTTGTGGATGCGCGCCTGATTGACGTAGGAGGCGCGGCGCAACAGGCCGCCCTCGCGCTCGATGACGGCAATCCTGCGCGCCCCCGCGCGATCGAACGCCAGCGCCACCTCGCAGCCGTAGAAGCCGCCCCCGATCACCAGTACATCGAGCCTGTCCGCCACGGCGAGATTATTCCGCCGCCTGCAGACCCTCGCCCGGGGTCACAGGCCGCTCCGCAGTCGCCACGCCATAGAGCGTCGTGCGCCGCCGCGGCCGGCGGCCGCTCTGCCGGATCAGCCGCTCCATGTCCTCGGCGCCGATCTCCTGGCCGTGCATGGCCCCGGCCGCCCGCGTGATCGACTCGTTCATCAGCACCCCGCCCAGGTCGTTGGCACCGGCCTCCAGGCAGAGCGCGGCGCCCTCCGGCCCCATCTTCACCCACGACGTCTGGATGTTGACGATGATCGGATCGAGGGCCAGCCGCGCCACCGCGTGCATCAGCACGGCTTCGCGGAACGTCGGCCCCTTGCGCGACTGCCCCTTGAGGTAGATCGGCGCCTCCATGTGCACGAACGGGAGCGGCACGAACTCCGTAAAGCCGCCGGTCTTGGCCTGCAGCGTGCGCACGCGCAGGAGGTGCCGCGCCCAGTGGCGATAGCCGTCGACATGCCCGAACATGATGGTGGCCGTGCTCCGCAAGCCCACGGCGTGCGCCGTCTCCATCACCTCGAACCACTCGGCGGTGTTGATCTTGTCGGGGCAGAGCTCGGCGCGGATCTCGTCGTCGAGAATCTCGGCAGCGGTGCCGGGCAGGGTGCCGAGGCCGGCTTCCTTCAGGCGGCGCAGGAAGGTCTCGAGCGAGACGCCG
>DATEVP010000195.1:0-4422 GCA_035258465.1 Hyphomicrobiaceae bacterium | reverse complement strand
GGTCCTGACCGTCAGCTCGAGCCGGTACGGATTGAGCCCGAGCCCGTATCGATGCCGCGCCTGTTCCGCGGTCGGCAAGGCAATGGAAACGGCAATGGGCATGGCAATGGGGCATTAGATACCGACGAAGGCGAGTTGCGCGCCCAATTTAGGAAATCCTTATTGAAAGGGCTCGGACTGGCACCAGGGTCGCTTGACAAAATCGTGCATCCCGAGATCGCAGGCGAAGCGGTCGCAGCTGCCAACGCTTTGCGCCGACAAGCCCGCGCGCACCACGGCCTCAAGGAAGTCTTGAAGGTAATCGAAAGCGAAAATAATCGGGTTCTGGAAGAAGGTCACAAGGCACTCGCCATCAGATACGAGAATGACGGTCATGCCTTACAGCTGTTGAATGAGACGGCCGGCGAGATCGGCCCGCTCATGCCGGCTTTAATGCTGCTGCCGGAGGGCGGCCTTATCGACAAGCTCATTGGCGCGTTGGAGGAAGCCTTCACCGAAAGCGGGCTGAGCGATGATGAGAATTTTCTGTTGAACCGGCTGCGCAAGCTCAAGGGCGATCTCGAGCGGTTGCAACCAAACGATGCCGCAGGGTGGCACCGCATCACTCATACGGTCGAACGCCTCAACGAAACGGGGCCGACAGTCACCAACAACATCGTGGGAGACGGCACCACGCGGCACTGAGGCGTTGTCGCCCCGCTTTGAGTCGAAAACCCGCGCCGGTTCACGCCAGCGCGGGTTTTGTATTTCGGAGACGCAGGCCTTGTGCCCCTACTCCTTGAACGGCACGACCTTCTGCTTCTGCTCGCCGAGCCCCGCAATCTTCAGCGTCATGGTGTCGCCCGCGTTGAGCCACTTGGGCGGCTTCATGCCGAGGGCGACGCCGGGCGGCGTGCCGGTCGTCACCACGTCGCCGGCCTCCAGCACCATGAATTGCGTAATGTAGTGCAGCTGGTGCGCGATCGAGAAGATCATGGTCTTCGTGCTGCCGGTCTGCCGCCGCTCGCCGTTGACATCGAGCGACATGGGCAAATTCTGCACGTCCTCGATCTCGTCCCGCGTGACGAGCCAGGGACCGAGCGGCCCGAACGTCTCCGCGCACTTGCCCTTCATCCACTGGCCGCCGCGCTCGGACTGGAAATTGCGCTCGGACACATCGTTGCAAATGCAGTAGCCGGCGATGTGCGACAGCGCGTTCTTCTCCTCCACGTAGCGGGCGCGCGTGCCGACGACGAAGGCGATCTCCACCTCGTAGTCGAGCTTGGTCGAGCCCTTGGGCACCATCACGTCGTCGTTGGGGCCGACGATGCAGTTGGGCAGCTTGTTGAACAGGATCGGCTCCTTCGGGATCGCCGCGCCGGTTTCCTTGGCGTGGTCGACATAGTTGAGGCCGACGGCAATGAAGTTCGGCACGCGTCCGACGGGCGGCCCGAGCCGCACGCCGGCCGGCGCGGCGGGGAGCGACTTGGGATCGAGCCTGCGCAGCTTGTCGAGGCTTGCGGGCGAAAGCGTTTCGCCCGTGATGTCCTTGATGTGCGCCGACAGATCGCGAATGACGCCTTGCGCGTCGACAAGGCCCGGCTTCTCGGCGCCGGGCGCGCCAAATCGAACGAGCTTCATGGAAGTCCCTCCTGGGCGGGTCGCGGGCGCCCAGTCGGGCGCGGGTTGCGAGAACCCCTATCGGGCTGCCCTTGCGGGCATCAAGTCAAGGGCGAAGCGATGTCCGTGACCTGCCAGGGTGATCGAAAAGGGAGGTCGCGAACGGGCGACCTTCACCGGAATGTGCACATCAATCCAAAGAAACCTGTGGAAAACCCGGAGATAATGCTCAGCCGCGACAAATGATGCTTTGCACGCATGCGTTGTGCGATGCGGCAGCTCGCTTGGACCACGATGGCTCGGATTTCAGAAGAGGAGCACGACCACGTAAATTCCGGCACCCACAAAGGGAGCCACCGTGCACGCCAACGCCATGATAACGAACACCTTATCAATCATGACACACCCCGCTACTCACATCGACTTCCAGGCACCGCTCTGCCCACCATGAGCGGAACCCTTGCGAGGCCATCCCTCTAAGCCTCACAACTTCCGATATTAGCTGCGGTCCGGGCTCAATGCATCTAATTTTGCGACGATTCTATCCCCGCAACTGACTTTTTGTTGGAGCTTGGCGGAGCGACGAGCGACCTCGGCGAGCTGTCTTGCGCGGCGCTGAATCCGAAAACGGCTGACCGCCCACGGGCTTATTTGAACAGCTTCAGTTGCTTCTCATCTTGGCCCTTGGTCTCGCGCGCGAGCTGCTCGATGCGGTCGAACGGAACCTGCTCGGCATTGATGAGCGAGCGCTGGGCGCGCATGGGCCGGACCAGCCCTTCCTGCACGAGGTGGAACTCGCCGACGGTCTGACCGGGCAGCACCGCGCCCGGGTCGAGCCCCGACTCGCTCTGGAACGCGGCGCGCAGCTTGCGCAGCGCCGTGTCCTCGCGCACGCGGCCGATGAACCACGAGGTGATCTGGTCGCGCGACTTGTAGTCGAGGTCGCCCGGCGATTGCGTCGCCAGCATGATGCCGAGGCCGGCCGAGCGGGCCCGCTTCAAGAGACTCTGCAGGGGCTCGGCTGTCGCCGGCTTGGCATTGGCCGGAATATAGAGATCGGCCTCGTCGAACATGACGACCGCCTGCAGCTCGTCGTTGGGATTGCGCTGGCAGAAGCGCAAGGCCTCGGACAGGAACTGCGCGACCCAGAACAGGATGTTCTCGTTGTCGCCGAGGAAGCCCGTATAGATGATGGACAGGCGCGTGCGCCCGTCGGTGCGCCCGTAGCGGCCACTGCCCAGCAGCGACTCCATGCGCAGCGGCTCGCCTCCCGCCTCGAACAGCGCCGAATTGCGATGCCGCAAGCTGTCGAGCTGCGCGACGAGATCGCGGCGGACCCGGCCCGAGGGATCCATGCGCTGGGTGAGGTCCGTGAGCTCGGGGTCCTCTTCCTCGAGCAGGTGGATCAGGTCGGCCAGCGTCACCTCCTTGCTGAAGCGGCTGCCGAGGATGCGCAGCGCCACCGACAAGGTGCCGGATTGCTTCTGGTGCATGGCCGAGTTCTTCAGGTGCAGCATGTCGCCAAGCGCCGCGGCCGACAGGTTGGCGAGCAGCTGCTGCTCCTGCTCGGGCAGCTCGTTGATGCCGTTGGGAAGGAGTGTGATCGAGATCGGCCGGCCCGAGGCACGGCCCGGCGTATAGACGGCGACGTCGATGGAGTCGGCGAGCTTCTCGCGCTCGCCCCGGCGCTCGCTGAACTCGCCCTCGAGCGCGCGCCACACATCGGGGTTGGCGTAGGAGCACAGGTCTCCCTTGCGGTCGATCAGCACCGCCGGCGTGCCCTTCAGGAGCAGCTGCTCGATGACGCAGAGCGCCAGCGTGGTCTTGCCCGAGCCCGAGCCGCCGAGTACGGCCGCGTGGCGTTTGAGCACGTCCTTGTTGAGGGTGATGCTCTTGTTGGCCTTGAGCGCGCGGCCCGCAACGATGCTGGTGGCGCTGTCGCCGGCCTCGTCGAGCAGCACGGCCAGCGGCAGCTCCTTTTCCTGCGGCTGCTGCGACGCCGGCGCACCGCCCCAGCCCGTCCAATCGGTGCTCTGCGGGGTGCCAGCCGGCGACTGCGGGATGGCGGCGGGGTCTTCGGGCATGCCCTCTCGGGCGTCTTGAACGAGGAGGTCGAGCCGCAAGAGCTGCACCAGGGACGCAACGCTCGACAGCAGCTTGGCGCGCCCGAACCAGCCGGCAAAGCCCGGGTCCTGGCGATGTTGCGCGTGGAACTCACGCACCATCATCATGCGCTCCCAATCGGTGATCGGCACCAGCAGCGACCGCCCGCCGCCCTCGCGGAATTTGCGGAAGGCCTGCGCGGTCTGGTTCTTCTTGTTGGGCGGGAAGTCGCTCGCCCGCAACATGAAGCACTTCTTGCCCATCATCGCCGGGAGCAACCGGTCGAGCTGGCGCTTGAGGCCGCCGCCCTGGGTCGCCCGATTGCAGAGAAAGATCCGGCAATCCGCGCTGAAGCCGCCGTCGTGCTTCAACGTGAGGTCGGCGGCGGGCAGATCCGGCGACAGCTCGAGGCGCTTCAAGGACAGGGCGAGAGCACCACGCCACTCCTCACCCGCGAGCGACAGCGCGCCGGCAAGGACATCCAACAAACCTTGGTCGTCGGCGGGAATCTCGGCTTCCGATTGGGCGGTGAAGCGCTCCCACTGCGGCCGAAAATCGATCTCGGGTGCGTCGCCGCCGTCGTCCGCCTCGCGGCCGCCAAGTCCGAGCGCCGCAGCAAGCGTGGAGATGAACCCCCCCTTCTCCTCGGGCTCAGCCTTGGCGTCATCCGTGGCGTCAGCCTGCTGCTCGCGCACCCTCGACTGGGCAAGCTCCAGGATG
>DATEVP010000194.1:0-2468 GCA_035258465.1 Hyphomicrobiaceae bacterium | reverse complement strand
TCGATCGCGAGGTCGAGCGCGCCAGCGGCATGGAGCTTTCCGAGATTTTCGCCATGCACGGGCAGGCGATGTTCCGCCGGCTCGAGCGGCAATGCCTCGAGACCATCGTCGAGCGGTTCGACCGGGCCGTGATTGCGACCGGCGGCAGCCTGGTGACGGAGCCCGCCACCTACGACTTGCTGCTTTCCACCTGCTTCGTGGTGTGGCTCAGCGCCACGCCCGACGAGCACATGAGCCGGGTGATCGCGCAGGGCGATTTGCGGCCGATGGCCGACGGCCCGCAAGCCATGGATGATCTGAAGGCTATCCTGGAAAGCCGCACGCCGCTCTACGCCAAGGCCGATGCGGTCGTGCCCACCAGCGGCAAGTCGCCAACGCAGGCCTTCGCCGCCCTCCTCGCCGCGCTGCCCCGCACCAACGTGGCGAGCGACGCGGCCTCCTGAGGCTGATCGGCAATGCCGCTCGGTGCGGGTGGCCTATGTCAGTGCGGAGCCGATCACGATCAGAAGCACGGCGAGCAGCAGGATGCCGTAGCCGATGAGGCGCTGGTGCTTGTGGGCGTGCTTACCCGGGGCCTGTGCGCCCCGCTTTGGCCGGCCTGGCCGCTGTGACGGTCTATTCTTGTGGCGTTGACTCATTTCTTGTTCCGGCTTGGCGATCGAGGCGTCTCCGCACGGCGCCCTCGAGAGTCTGCGAAACCTTTTGTTAATTGATCCTTTATTTCGGGACACAGCACGGACAACCCCGCAGGTTGCAGGGCGCGTTGCAGGGCGCGTGCCAGTCGACAGAGCGGAGGGATCGCGACAAGTTGGCGCGACGCCAGGCTGCTGTTCAGGCCGCCTCGGCCATGCCGGCCGCCAGCCGCGCGATCTCGCGCATGATGGCGTTGAGCTGGAAGTCCTTCGGCGTGTAAACGGCGGCAACGCCGAAGCCCTTGAGCTTCTGCGCGTCCTCCGGCGGGATGATGCCGCCGACCACGACCGGAACATCGTCGAGGCCTTCCTTGCGCAGGCGCTGCATCACATCGGCCACCAGCGGCACGTGGCTGCCCGAAAGGATGGAGAGGCCCACCACGTGCACGGCCTCGTCGACGGCGGCGCGGACGATCTGGGCGGGCGTGAGGCGGATGCCCTCGTAGACGACCTCCATGCCGCAGTCGCGCGCCCTGACCGCGATCTGCTCGGCGCCATTCGAGTGGCCGTCGAGACCGGGCTTGCCAACGAGCAGCTTGATGCGCCGTCCGAGTTGCGCCGACACGCGTTCGACCTCGGCGCGCACCTCGGCGAGGCTGGCCTCGCTCGACGCACCCCCACCCCGCGACACGCCGGTCGGTGCGCGGTACTCGCCGAATACGCTGCGCAGCACGCCCCCCCACTCGCCGGTGGTCACCCCCGCCCTGGCGCAGGCAATCGACGGCTGCATGATGTTGCTGCCGTCCTTGGCCGCGCGCTCGAGACCGGCGAGTGCCTTCTTCACGGCCTTCGCGTCCCGCGACGCGCGCCAGGCCTCGAGCTTCTCGACCTGCTCCCTCTCGATCTGGGGATCGATCGCCTCGACCACGCCGACGCCCGCGGCCAGCGGGGAGGGCTCGGTCTCCGGCCAGCGGTTGACGCCGACGACGATCTGCTCGCCCGCCTCGATCCGGCGCACGCGCTCGGTGTTGCTCTCGACCAGGGCGCGCTTCATGGTGTCGATGGCCGCCACCGCGCCGCCCATCGCATCGATGCGCGCGAGCTCCGCCTTCGCCGCGGCTTTGAGCTCGTCGACCTTCGCACGCACGACCTTGGAGCCGGCGAAAATATCGGGGTATTCGAGCAGGTCCGTCTCATAGGCCAGGATCTGCTGCATGCGGATCGACCACTGCTGATCCCAGGGCCGCGGCAGGCCCAGCGCCTCGTTCCAGGCGGGCAGCTGCACGGCGCGCGCGCGCGCGTCCCGCGACAGGGTCACAGCCAGCATCTCGATCAGAATGCGGTAGACGTTGTTCTCGGCCTGCGGCTCGGTGAGGCCCAGCGAGTTGACCTGCACGCCGTAGCGGAACAGCCGGTGCTTGGGATCGGTGACGCCGTAGCGCTTGGCGGTGATCTCGTCCCACAACTCGGTGAAGGCGCGCATCTTGCAGATCTCGGTGATGAACCTGAGGCCCGCATTGACGAAGAAGGAGACGCGCCCGACGATGGCGCCGAAGTCGGCCGGCGCAACCTCGCCCGAGGCTTTGACCGCATCGAGCACGGCCTGCGCCGTCGCCAGCGCGAAGGCCAGCTCCTGTTCCGGCGTGGCCCCCGCCTCCTGCAGATGGTAGGAGCACACGTTGGTGGGGTTCCACTTCGGCATCTCGCGGCAGGTGAAGATGATGGTGTCCTTGATCAGCCGCAGCGAGGGTGAGGGCGGGAACACGTAAGTGCCGCGCGAGAGATATTCCTTGATGATGTCGTTCTGGATGGTGCCGGTGAGCGAGGTGCGATCCG
>DATEVP010000193.1:0-4189 GCA_035258465.1 Hyphomicrobiaceae bacterium | reverse complement strand
GTTCCTCGGCAGCTACGAGATGGGGCCGCCCAAGCGCTGGTCGTCGCTGCGGGTGGCCTACCACTCGGCCTGCTCGATGCAGCACGGCCAGAGCATCGTCGAGGAGCCGAGGAAGCTCCTGCGCAACGCCGGCTTCACGGTAGTGGAGATCCCGGAAGGGCATCTGTGCTGCGGGTCGGCAGGAACCTACAACATCCTGCAGCCGGCCATTGCCGCCGAGCTTCGGGAGCGCAAGGTCGCCAACATCAAGAGCGTGCGGCCCGACCTCGTCGCCACCGGCAACATCGGCTGCATCACCCAGCTCGCGCACGGCATGGACCTGCCGATCGCCCACACCGTTGAGCTGCTCGACTGGGCCTACGGCGGGCCCGTGCCGCGGGGGCTCGAAGGCCTTTCCCGCCACGTGCACGACGTGCCCGAGCCCAAGCCTCTGTTCGCCGTGACGTGACGGCGCGGGCTGCAGGCCTAGCCTCCCGCGCGCTTCGACCAGCCAGGAGCCTTGCCATGCGCATCGGTATCCCTAAGGAAATCAAGGTCCACGAGTATCGGGTGGGCATGACGCCGGCCAGCGTGCGCGAGGCGGTGGCGCACGGGGCCGAGGTCTTGGTCGAGCGCGACGCGGCAGCCCGCCAGGGCATCTCGGATGCCGACTACAAACGCGCAGGCGCCAAGGTCATGGGTTCCGCCGCCGAGATCTACGGGCAAGCCGATCTCATCGTGAAGGTGAAGGAGCCGCAGCCCGCTGAATGCGCCCTGCTGCGCGAGGGCCAGACCATTTTCACCTACCTGCACCTGGCGCCCGACCCCGAGCAGGCCAAGGCGCTGATGGCCTCGGGCGTCACGGCCATCGCCTATGAGACCGTGACGAGCCCGCGCGGCGGCCTGCCGCTGCTGGCGCCGATGAGCGAGGTGGCCGGCCGCATGGCCATCCAGGCCGGTGCGCATTGCCTGGAGATGGAGCAGGGCGGGCGCGGCATGCTGCTGGGTGGCGTCGCCGGCGTGGCGCCCGCCAAGATCGTCGTGCTCGGCGGCGGGGTGGCCGGCGTCAACGCCGCGCGCATGGGCATCGGCCTCGAGGCGCAGGTGACCGTGCTCGACATCAACGTCGACCGCCTCTACGCCATCGACCAGCAGTTCGGCGCTTCCGTCAACACCATCTTCTCTACGCGCCAGGCGGTCGAGGACTACGTGCTCGAGGCCGATCTCGTCATCGGCGCGGTCCTGGTGCCCGGCGCCGCCGCGCCCAAGCTGGTGACGGAGAGCCTCGTCAAGGCGATGAAGCGCGGCTCCGTCATCGTCGACATCTCCATCGACCAGGGCGGCTGCTCGGAAACCTCCAGGCCCACCACCCACGCCAATCCGACCTACGTGACGCACGAGGTCGTGCACTACTGCGTCACCAACATGCCGGGCGCCGTGGCGCGCACGTCGACCTTCGCGCTCAACAACGCCACGCTGCCCTTCGTGCTGGCCCTCGCCGGCAAGGGGCCCGAGGCCGCCATGGCCGCCGATCCCCACCTATTAGACGGTCTCAACGTGTACCGAGGCAAGATTTCGCACCCGGCGGTGGCTGCCGCCCTCGGCCATAGGTACGCCGACCCCAAGCGGCTTCTTAGAACCTGATCCGGGGCGAGCGGATCGGGCTTGCGCGCCATCTCCGAACGTCGCAACAGTATCTCGCCAAGGTCTCGCAGCTTCTCTATTCTTGGGGGTCATGTACCGGCGCCCAATTCATGGGCCGCGAGCGCCGCGGAGATCGACCATGAGGTTCAGAAGAATTACCGCCAGCACCAAGCAAATGGGTGGTGTTCCGTGCATTCGCGGCCTGCGCATCCCAGTGGCAACGGTGGTCGGAATGGTCGCCGACGGGATGACCCCAACCGAGATCCTCGAGGCCTATCCCGATCTCGAGCCCGATGATATCCACGAGGCGCTCAAGTACGCGGCCGAAGCCGTGCGCGAGCGCGAGCTGCCACTCACCGTTCCGTGAAATTCCTGGTCGATGCGGCCCTGTCACCATTGATCGCGCAAGGTCTGCAGCAGCAAGGCCATGATGCGACACACGTGCGCGACTACGGGTTGCAAGCTGCCGAAGACGAAGCGATATTTGTACTGGCCAAGAGTGAAGATCGCGTCCTTGTCTCGGCAGACACCGATTTCGGTGCGTTGCTCGCAGTCACTGGTGAACGATACCCGTCGGTCTTGCTGTTCCGACGAGGGGCGGACCGGGCGCCGATGCGGCAACTCGCACTTCTATTGGCAAACCTGGCGACGATCGAAGAGCCATTGAGAAACGGAAGCGTCGTCGTTGTAGAACATGCGCGCGTACGCGTTCGCCCCCTCCCGATCGGCGAACCACCCTGACGCGTCACCCGTTTCCCTTGGCGCTGCCGACGCCCCGCCCTCGCTGCAGGCGGCGGAACAGGCGGCCGTGGCCGTGACCCGGAACGCTCCGGCCCAGATCGATGCGGTGCCGGCACTTGGCTCTCAGGTCGTTCTGGTGGCCGCCGAAGCCCACGTGCACCACGTGCTTGTTGCGCATCTCCTGCACGAACTCGACCGCCGGCACGAAGTCGCTGTCCTCCGAGACCAACAGCGCGATGTCGTAGACGTCGAAGGTGGCATCGCCGATCAGATCGGTGGCGATGTGGGTGTCCAGCATCTTCTCGGGCGCGATCGGGATGCCGCCCGACGTGAAATTGCAGGAGGCCAGCTGGTCCTCGCGCGGCGTGCGTCGGAAGATCGGCACCATGATGTAGCCGACCTGGTTCTGGATCGTGCGCGTCAGCTCGATCCGGTGCGCCTCGTTCTCCTCGCGCCAGCGGTCGATGGTCTCCTTGCGCAGGCGGATCGGCAGCGGCAGCCGGTCGGGCGCGCTCTGCTCGAAGCGCAGCATGGTCTCGAGCAGCTTGAAGTAGTCCTCCTCGAACAGGGTGCCGTAGAGGTTGGTGCCGCGATAAACGAGCGCCTGCTGGCCCCTGCGGTCCTTCCCCAGCCACTCCGAGGTTTCCTCCACCAGCACCTGCGGCAGCGTCGCCCAGTCGATGTCGTGCTCGAGCGGGCGGTCGCGGTTATGCGCGTTCTGCGTCCAGGTCCTGATGAAGTTGGAGTGGTCGATGTAGATCTTCACCTGCTGGAAATGGCCCAGGCGCAGCCGCCGGACGCGCGCCTTGAGGTCCTCGGCGGTGGCGGAGGCCTTGCGGGCAAACGAATCGATCTCGCTGATCTCGCGCGCCCTGCGTGTTGCCGTGGCGGACGCGAAAAACAGGTGCTCGATCTCCTCGCGCGTCCCGCCCCGGCGCCGCAACAGGAGAAAGCCGAGCGCCAGGGTGAAGGTGAGCAGGCCCGCAACCACCAGCCATGCCACGGGCGCTTCGGGAGAGCCGGGTGTCAGGACGCGCTCGAGGTACCCCAGCAGCGCACCAAGCCCCTCCATCACGCAGTCCCCTTCGACCCCGCCAAAGCACCATCCGGCGTCGGCCTTGCCCCAGAGGCCGCGTGACAAGCACGGCGTATCGACCGCGCCGAAACTAGGCACTCCGCCGGCTCCTTTCAAGAATTTCGCGGCGGTTCAAGCGGTTCGGTCCGGCCCCCGCGGCCTCTTTGCCGCCCGGCCGCCGCCGGCGCCACCCCCGTTCCGTTGCATCGCGAATCGCGCGCATGCATCGACAGAGATGGCGCGCAAGTGGGGCATGGCATTTTCGCAACGCGCCCGCCAGAAACGGCCGGCCGGGGGCGCATGGGTAACACTCGCCATCGCTTATCCGGCTGGGACAGGTTATCGAAGACCAGGGTCCACGTGTGGGCACTCGCACATGCTGTCGTCTCGGACATTCTTTTGGGGCGTGCTCATCGCATTGCTCGCTCTTCCGGCTGCTGCCGAGGAGCGGGCGCGACCCTTCATTTCCGAGGTCAAGATCGGCGCCCAGGCGCACGACGTGCCCTACATGTGGAGCGGCTTCAACAAGGAGCCGATGACCGTCGACCTCAACGTCGAGGTCCAGTTCTCGCCGTCGCTCCACTTCTGGGGCGGCCGGCTGTTCCCGGCGCTTGGCGCCACCATCAATTTCGACGGCCACACCAGCAAGGCCTACCTCGACGCGCGCTGGCAGAAGGAGTTCGACAACAACACCTTCTTCGCGCTGGGCCTCGGCATCGCCATCCATAACGGCGAGACCTTCACGACGGC
>DATEVP010000192.1:0-2552 GCA_035258465.1 Hyphomicrobiaceae bacterium | reverse complement strand
ATCAGCGAGGACCTCGGCATCAAGCTCGAGAACGTGACGCTCGACATGCTGGGCCGCGCCAAGCGGGTGCGCGTCGAGAAGGAGAACACCACGATCATCGACGGCGCCGGCAAGAAGAAGGAGATCGAGGGCCGCGTTTCGCAGATCAAAGTGCAGATCGAGGAGACCACCTCCGACTACGACAAGGAGAAGCTGCAGGAGCGGCTGGCCAAGCTCGCCGGCGGCGTCGCCGTGATCAAGGTCGGCGGGGCCACCGAGGTCGAGGTCAAGGAGCGCAAGGATCGCGTCGACGACGCGCTCAATGCGACCCGCGCCGCGGTCGAGGAAGGCATCGTGGCCGGCGGCGGCGTGTCGCTGCTGCGTGCCATCAAGGTGCTCGACGACGTCAAGACCGACAACGAGGACCAGAACGCCGGCGTCGCCATCATCAGGCGTGCCCTGCAGTCACCGATCCGCCAGATCGCCGAGAATGCCGGCGTCGAAGGCTCGATCGTGGTCGGCAAGGTGCTCGACCGGCAGACCGCCGCCTATGGCTACGACGCCCAGAACGATCAGTACGGCGACATGTTCGAGATGGGTATCATCGACCCGGCCAAGGTCGTGCGCACCGCCCTTCAGGATGCGGCTTCGATCGCCGGCCTCATGATCACGACCGAAGCCGGCGTCGCCGAGGCACCGAAGAAGAAGGATGGCGGGCACGGCCATGCCCACGGCGGCATGGGCGGCATGGACATGTAGGCGTCCGGCGCCGCCCCATTCCACGAGCATCGAGCCGCCCGCAAGCCCTTGCGGGTGGCTCATTTTCTGGAGCCTCCGCCTTGCGCGGTGGTTGCCGGATGCGTCGCAATTGCCATGCCCCGGCGCACAAAGAATTAACAAATCTGAAATATTTTGGGCGGCGACAGGTTGTTTGGGCAGTCCGTGCCGACGGGCCTCAGTCGGCGGCGGCCCATCCGGGCGCGCGCCGCGAGGCTGGCGCGGCAGCGCTCGGCATCGATGCGGCAAACATGAAAACGTTCCTGTTCGACGACCGGGGAGAGAAGTGGGACGCAACGTCTCGCAGTCTGGCGAGCGCGTTGTGCGCGTCGATCAGCGGCGCTGAGCTCGCCAACTACGCCATCAGGAACCTCGGCTACGTCTCGGTCAGCGAGAGCAACGGCTCGGTGCGCGTGCGCTTGCGCCCGGCGGCCGTTTCGCCGATCGCGTTCAGCGCACTTTGCTATTACTTGATGGACCGCAAGCCCGAGCGCATCGTCCTCTCCCGCCTCGAGCGCGACTGGAGCCACGAATTCATCGGCGCCGATGTGAACGTGCTGCGGCGCCTGCTGCACCTCGTGCCGGTCAACCACGCCGATCGGGTCGGCGACTTCGTGAGCCAGACCAAGAGGATCGAAGGCATCGCGCCGTCCAATCCCCTGGCGGCCCTCTTCAAGCTCTGGCAGGAAGCGGGCGAGGCCCTCGAGTACGAGCGCATCGCGCGCCTGCTGGAGCAGGGGATGAGCGGGCGCTACGTCGTCGTGCAAACCGGTGAGACCAGCTCCGATGTGTTCCTGCGCGCGGTCGGTCCCGGGTTCCTGTCCTACGACGATGACTGGCGTGCGCGGTCCACCGGGCTGAGGGTCGAGGACCAGCCGGACTACTTCTACGGCCGATGGGTGGCCCAGGCCTACCGCGACACGACCAGCGATGGAGCGCCGCGGCTGGAGGACGTCGATGCCATCGTTTCGACGCCGCGGATCGGCCGCTCGCGCGTGCGCTATACGCGGCTGATCGTGCCGATCAGGTCGCCTTCGGGCTCGGAGTGCCTGCTAGGCGCGTCGCTGATCGACTCCGACATCGACCTGCGCGTCAAAGCCAACTAGGAAGTCGGCGAGATCGGCCAGCAGCTGGTTGGTTTCCATCCACACGAAGGCGCAGCGCACGGTGCCGACGGGGGCGTCGTACATCCTCAAGTCCCAGTCCACGTTGGTATAGCCGGAACGGTCCGCCATGCCCCCCAAGATCACCTTCTCGGCAATGACGCTGACCGTGTAGTCCGTGCGCCAGCGCGTGAAGGCGAGCGCGCGGGAGATGCGCGGCAGAATGGCGGAGAGATTGCGCTTGCGATAGTCGCGCCGATACCAGCCGCCGCCCGAGAAGCAGACGTTGCCCGATACGAACTTGGTGGAGGCGGCCGTGATCTCGCAGCGCTCCTTCGGCAGCTTCATGCTCGCCGGATCCTCGTAGAAGAGGCGCAGGCTGCGAGCTTCCTCGTAAAAGGACGTGTTGGGCCAGCGGTAGAGGCGGGCCGCCTGCGTGGCGACGATCTCGCCTTGGCTGTTGCGGCCGACCATGCAGAACGCGTTGTCGTCGTTGAAGCCGCCGTTCTTCGGATCGAACAGGGGAATGAGCGGGTGCCACGAACTCGTGTTGCGCGCGTTGGTGTCGACGAGATCGGCAAACGTGCCGAACGACAACGTGATGCCGCGCGCCCGCGCGGCCGTGTCGGCCTTGAGGAAAAAGCGGCCGAGGAGGTCGCGCGGACCGTGGTCGACCGTGATCTCGGTGATGAG
>DATEVP010000191.1:0-3293 GCA_035258465.1 Hyphomicrobiaceae bacterium | reverse complement strand
ACACGCCCTAGGGCGCTGAGCCGACGAGTCCGCCGACGACGTCGAGCAGCAGGGCGAGGTCCTCGGGGCGCGACAGCCGATGCTCGCCGTCCGGCACGGCGGAGACACGCACCCAATTGCCGGAGAGGTGGGCGACAAGGTCGAGCGTGTGCTCCCACGGCACGTCGGGGTCCTGCAGCCCGTGCATGATGTGCACCGGCCGGCCGGGATCGAGCGGCCGGCTGCCGATCAGGTGCTGGCGCCCGTCCTCGATCAGCGCGCGCGTGATCGCATAGGGGCCGTCGCCGTAGTGCGAGGGGCGCAGATAGACGCCGCGCTCCCTGATCTCCCTGCGCGCGCTCTCGGGGAAATTGGTCCACATCAGCTCGGTCATGTCCCAGGCCGGCGCGATGAGAACGAGCGCCTTGATCCGCTCCGCTGTCTCGGGCGCCTCCTCCAGCAGCGCGCGCAGCAGAAGCAGCGCGATGTAGCCGCCCATGCTGGAGCCGACCAGGATCTGCGGGCCTTGGGTCAGCTCAGTGAAGACCGCGCGCGCCTCCTCGAGCCAGCGGCTGACGGTGCCATCCTCGAAGCGGCCCTCGGACTGGCCATGCCCCGAGTAGTCGAAGCGCAGGCAGCCGAGCCCCTTTTCCCGCGCCCAGTCCGACAGCGCGGTCGCCTTCAGGCTCGTCATCTCCGACTTGAGGCCGCAGAGCCAGACGAGGCCCGGCCGGCTCGCATCGACCGCCGGCTCGCGCAGATAGGCAATGCGGCGCTGGTCGCTGCCCACAGCCAGGAATTGCGGTTGGTTGGCTGCCATCCTATGAAGCCCTGCCCTAACGAAAGACGTGCCCCGTGCCGAAAGACCGGCCGACCATACTGCAGATCATCCCCCGCCTCGATGCGGGCGGCGCGGAGCTCTCGGCGGTGGAGATCGCGCAGGCCCTCACGCTTGCGGGCGCGCGCGCCCTGGTCCTGGCCGAGCCCGGCCGCCTCACACCCAAGGTGACTGCAGCCGGCGGAGAAGTCACGGCGTTTCCCGCCGGCACCAAGAACCCCGTCCGCATGCTCGCCAACGCGCGTGCCATCTGGCGCCTGGCCGCGAGCGAGGGCGTCGACCTTATCCATGCGCGCAGCCGCGCGCCCGCCTGGAGCGCGCTGCTGGCGGCGCGGCGCGCCAAGGTGCCGTTCGTCACCACCTATCACGGCGCTTACAACGAGACCAACGCGCTCAAGCGCCTCTACAATGGCGTGATGGCGCGTGGCGACACCGTCATCGCCAACTCGCACTACACCGCCGGGCTGATCGCGCAGCGCTACGGTACGCCGCGCGAGCGCATCGAGGTCATCCATCGCGGCATCGACGAGGATGTTTTCGACCCGCGACGGGTGGCACCCGAGCGAGTCGCGGCGCTGCGGGCACGCTGGGGCATCGCGCCGGAGACGCGGATTATCCTGCAGGCCGCGCGGCTCACGAGCTGGAAGGGCCAGAGCGTCCTCATCGATGCCGTTGCGCGGCTGTCTGCTGCCGGGCGGCTCGAGCGCACCGTTGTGATCCTCGCCGGCGATGCCCAGGGCCGGGACGACTATGTGAACGCGTTGCAGAGCCAAATCGGCCGGCATGGGCTGCAGGCGACCGTCCGCCTCGTCGGGCACGTCGACGATATCGCCGCCGCCTACCTCGCGGCACACGTCACGGTCATCGCGTCCACCGACCCGGAAGCCTTCGGCCGCACCGTCATCGAGGCAGCGGCCATGGGCTGTCCCGTGATCGCCACCAATATCGGAGCGCCCCCCGAGACGGTGCTTGCCGAACCCACGGTCGCAGGCGACGCCGTTACTGGCTGGCTGGTGCCTCCGGGCGACGTCCACACCCTGGCCCTGCGACTGGAGCAGGCGCTGGCCCTCGCGCCGGACCGCCGGGCCGCCATTGGCGAGCGGGCGCGCCGCCACGTGCTGGCGCATTTTACGGTGCGCGGCATGCAACGGCGGACACTGTCCGTCTACGACCGGCTGCTGGGGACGCGCCTGGAACGGCGTTTTTGCGACGCAACAGCCGGACACGCCCCGGCAACGGAATTGCCCGGAAAACCTTGACTTGGGCTATCATCTCTCCGATTCTTGCGCTATCGAGCCGTGTCCTCGGTGAGGGAGCGGCCGGCACGGTGCAACAAATGAGGGAGACTGCCACATACGTCGTCCAATGAGAGCCGCGCCTGAGCGCGCGCCATCCGGTCCGCGGATGAATGAAGACATTCGCGTGCCCGAAGTCCGCCTCATCGACCAAACCGGCCAGAACGTTGGCGTTGTCAGCACGGCCGATGCTCTGGTCCGAGCCACCGAAGCGGGGCTCGACCTCGTCGAGATTTCGCCCGACGCCAATCCGCCGGTGGCCAAGATCCTCGACTTCGGCAAGTACAAATACCAAGAGCAGAAAAAGGCGGCCGAGGCCCGCAAGAAGCAGAAGATCGTCGAGATCAAAGAGATCAAGATGCGCCCGAGCATCGACGATCACGACTACGACGTGAAGATGCGCTCGATCAGGCGCTTCTTCGACGAGGGCGACAAAGTGAAGGTCACGCTGCGCTTCCGCGGCCGCGAGCTGTCGCACCAGGAGCTCGGCTGGCAGGTCCTGCAGCGCGTCAAGGTGGACACCGAGCAGATCGCCAAGGTGGAGTCGGAGCCGCGCATGGAAGGGCGCCAGATGGTGATGGTGCTGGCGCCTCGCTAGGCCCGGCGCCGGTCTCTCGCCCGGTTGCGCCAATGAACTTTCCCGGGCTAGCCCGCTTGGAGAAAGCTTGCGTTGTGCGAGTACGGCGATGCTCGGTACGTGTCCGCTCGCGGCAGACCTGAAAAGAGCATGGCGGGCATTCAACGACATCGCGCTGAAGACCTCGACGCTGCCATGATTAGCTCAAGTGCGGCCGGCCCAATATAGGCGGTTCAAAACGTCAGATCAGTGTTCGTTTCCTCAATGTCGTACTGGTGCGGTCTTCGGCCAGCCTGCCGGCCCCTCCTTGTTGTTCCGTGGCGCATCCTTTTCCTCTCGCTCGGCAAGTAGCGCACGCGCCGCTTTGGCAGATTTTTCCGTGGTCGGAATGTCAAATTCGACCCTGATCTTTCGCGGAATAACGCCGTGACCATCCGTATCGAACGAGACTCCGACATTTCGTTCAAGCACCTCTACTATCTTGAGGCCGATCACTCCGACTGGCGCATCGGCCCACCCCCTCGCAAGAAGGGCGTCCCTGGTCAATTTGATGATTTCCCGCCACTGATGATCCTGCTCATCACGCTTGAGGCGACACCCCGGT
>DATEVP010000190.1:0-3137 GCA_035258465.1 Hyphomicrobiaceae bacterium | reverse complement strand
CCGCCGTTCATGTCGCCGTAGAGCGTGGCGTAGCCGACCGACATCTCGCTCTTGTTGCCGGTGGTGACCACCATGCCGCCGAACTTGTTGGAGATCGCCATCAGCACCGTCCCGCGCACCCGGCTCTGGATGTTCTCCTCGGCGACGTCCGGTGCGCGGCCGGCAAACATCTTCGCCAGCGTCTTGCCGAAGCCCTCGACCGGGTCCGCGATCGGCACGATGTCGTAGCGCACGCCCAAAGCCTTGGCGCAATCGGCGGCGTCGGCGAGGCTTTCGTTGGAGGTGTAGCGGTAGGGCAGCATCACGCAGTGCACGCGGGACGGCCCGAGCGCGTCCGTTGCCAGCGCCGCGCACAGGCCTGAGTCGATGCCGCCCGAGAGGCCGAGCACGACGCCGGGGAAGCCGTTCTTGTCGACGTAGTCGCGCAGGCCCAGCATGCAGGCGTGATAGGCGGCGCTCTCGCCGGCCTCTAGCACCGCGCGCGGGCCCTTCTTACAGTGCCAGCCGTTGCCCGTGCGCTGGAGCTCGACGAGGGTGACGGCCTCCTCCCAGGCCGGCAGCTGAACGGCCAGGCTGGCATCGGCATTGAGGACGAAGGAGGCGCCGTCGAACACCAGCTCGTCCTGGCCACCGATTTGGTTCAGGTAGATCAGCGGCAGCCCGGTTTCCTTCACGCGCGCGACAGCGACGTTCATGCGCTGGTCGGGCTTGGGCCAGTCGAAGGGCGAGCCGTTGGGCGAGACGAGCAGCTCCGAGCCCGTCTCCTGCAGGCACTCGCACACCTCCTCCTTCCAGATGTCCTCGCAGATCGGCACGCCGATGCGCACGCCGCGGAAGCTGACCGGCCCCGGCATCGGGCCGATATCGAAGATGCGCTTCTCGTCGAACACGCCGTAGTTGGGCAGATCCACCTTGAAGCGCACGCCCGCCACCTTGCCCCCGTCGAGCAGGGCCGCCGCGTTGTAGAGCTTGCCGTCCTCCGGCCAGATCGTGGTCGCGATCACGCCGGGCCCGCCATCGCCCGTCTCGGCCGCCAGCGCCTCGGTCGCCTCCCGCGCGGCGGCGGCGAAGGCCGGCTTGCGCGCCAGGTCCTCCGGGGGATAGCCGGTGATGAAAAGCTCCGGGAATACAACGAGGTGCGCGCCCTTGGCGGCCGCCTCGGCGCGCGCCTTGCGCAGCTTGGCGGCGTTGCCGGGAAGGTCCCCGACGACGGGATTGAGCTGCGCCAGTGCTATCTTGAGCAAATCTTTGATGGCCTGCGGCATGGACCGACATTAGGGCTTGGGGCCTGGGCGGTGCAACCGAGGGGGATTGGGGGAATGGACAGACCTGTCATGCGGTCGGGGACCGCAACGGCGCTGGGCTTCGGCGCCGTACTGTTGTGGGCCTCGCTTGCCAGCCTGACGAAGCTGCAGGGGCCCATCCCGCCGCTGCAGACGACGGGCATGGTGTTTGCCGTCGCCGCGGCCGTCAGCGTGCTGGTGGCGGCGCTGCGGGGGCGGCTTTCCTGCCTCAAGCCGACGCTCGGATCGCTGGCGCTGGGCATCTACGGGCTCTTTGGCTACCACGCGCTCTATTTCGCGGCCCTGCGGCTTGCCCCGCCGGCGGAGGCGCACCTGATCTCCTCGCTGTGGGCGCTGCTGACCGTGCTGCTCTCGGGCTTCCTGCCGGGGGAGCGCCTGCGCGCCGCGCATGTCATCGCCGCCTTCATCGGCTTCGGCGGCGCCGCGAGCCTGGTCTGGGACCAGCTCGGCACCGGCAATTTTTCCGATACGGCACTCACGGGCTTCGGCTTCGCGCTCGGCTGCGCTCTCGTGTGGTCGACCTATTCGATCGGCTCGCGCTTCTTCGCCGACGTGCCGAGCGAGAGCATCGCGGTGTCGTGCCTCGCCGTCTCGGTGCTGGCGCTCTGCGCTTCGCTGGCGTTCGAGTCGTGGGTCATGCCCACAGGCACGCAGTCGTGGCTGGCGCTGCTTGGCCTCGGGCTCGGCCCCGTGGGAATGGCATTTCTGCTGTGGGACATCGGCATGAAGAAGGGCAACGTGCCGCTGCTCGGCGTGCTCTCCTACGCCTCGCCGATCATCTCCACCCTGCTGCTGATCGCGCTCGGGTTCGCCCAGGCGACGTGGGCGCTGGCTGTCGCCGTCGGCCTCATGATCGCGGCGGCCGCGATCGCCACGCAGTGGGGGTAAGCGGGGGTAAGGGCGGGGACGGGCCTCAGATTGGCCTTCATCGAGGAGCGAGAGTAACCAACGGCGCGGCCGCGCGGCCATGCCCAGCGACTAACGCTTCTCCCTACCGTCCGCATTCCCGCTCGCGATCCGTTGACACTCAGGGTTCTGGCTGGGTGCGCGCCTCTCAGCGAGGGCGGGGCTTTGGGGGCCTCCCATCGGCTCTAACGACAGTCGCCAGTGCACGTTGTGACGTCCTGCGCGTTGGTGGAGCAGATGCAGCGCCCCTTTTGACCTTTTGTGGCCTCTCGTGCCCCTGCGGGTGGAGGTTTCTTGATGGGGCGCGTTTCCGTTGGCTTCTTGGTCTTCTTCTTCGACTTCGACGTTCCCGAAGCCACCTGCCAGATCATGGATCCATCGGCGGTCGCCTGGCCGGGGATCGCTGCACTCATCCCGCCGGCGAGTGCAAGGCTGGTGCTCGCCAGTAGCACGGCCACGCAGACCAACATCTTGCGCATGCGGATTGTTCTCCATTCTGTCCTTGTTCATCCCACCGCGTCTGCGAGCCTTCAGGATCGCCCGGGCGCCACCGACACGGGCGAAAAAATACATCGAGAACAAAGCGTTGCCTTGACCATGGTCAAGCCAGCGCATCGCGCATCCGTCCGGATCGGTCCGAAAGCAGAACGGGCAGCCTGATGCGGGTTCGCGGGTGCCGACCGCAAACTCGGCCCCAACCCCTGGAGGGAAAGGGCGCGTCGAGAGAGATGGGCAAGGGGCGCAGCGAAACGCTCACTCCGCCGCCCGGCGCGCCGGGCTCGCGGCGGCCGCTTTCTCCTGCTTCAGCCGCTCGGCCAGCATGAAGGCCAGCTCCAGGGCCTGCCCGGCGTTGAGGCGCGGGTCGCAGCCGGTGTCGTATTGCCGCTGCAGATCGGCTTCCGAAATTCGGGTGGCGCCGCCCGTGCA
>DATEVP010000189.1:0-2206 GCA_035258465.1 Hyphomicrobiaceae bacterium | reverse complement strand
GTCCATCGCGCCTGATGGGGATTCCCTCCCCCATGGTTCTTGACGATGGGGGAGAAGGAGAAGCGGCCGCGGAGAAGCCTTGAAGCCCGTCCCCGTTCCGTTAAGGTCGCGGCCGAGGGGACATTTCAAACAGTCTGGGAGGAAAGCAGACATGAAGAGAACCATGATTGTCGCCGGCGCGGTGCTCGCGCTCGGAGCGGGCCCGGCAATGGCCCAGAGCAAGTCGGTCAAGATCGGCTTTGTCAGCACGTTCAGCGGCCCCACGGCCGTGATCGGCAACGACATGCGCAACTCATTCGAGCTCGGCCTCGACCACATCGGCCGCAAGATGGGTGGCCTTCCCGTCGAGGTGATCTACGAGGACGACCAGCAGAAGCCGGAGGTCGGCAAGCAGAAGACCGAGAAGCTCGTCCAGTCCGACAAGGTCGATTTCGTCATCGGCTACATCTGGTCGAACGTGCTGCTGGCCTCGCTCAAGCCCGTGATCGACTCGCAGACCTTCCTGATCAGCACCAACGCCGGCCCCTCGCAGATCGCCGGCGAGCTGTGCTCGCCGTTCTTCTTCTCGACGTCCTGGAACAACGACCAGACGCCGCAGGCAATCGGCGAGTACATGAACCAGAAGGGCGTCAAGACCGCCTATCTGCTCGGCCCCAACTACGCTGCCGGCAAGGACATGCTGGCCGGCGTCGCCTCGACCTACAAGGGCAAGGTGATCGGCGAGGACCTGACGAAATGGCCCGACCAGCTCGACTTCTCGGCCGAGCTGTCGAAGGTGAAGGCCGCCAAGCCCGACGCGCTGTTCGTGTTCTATCCGGGCGCCGCCGGCGTGCAGTTCCTCAACCAGTACGTCCAGTCCGGCCTGAAGGGACAGGTGCCCCTCTACACCGCCTTCACCATCGACGCGCTGTCGCTGCCGCGCCAGGGCGAGCTGGCGATGGGCATTCCCGGCGCCCAGTACTGGGTCAACGACCTGCCGAACGACGCCAACAAGAAGTTCGTCGCCGACTACAAGGCCAGGCACAAGACCTACCCCGCTTTCTACGGTGCGCAGACCTACGATGCGGCGGCCTTCATCAACAGCGCCGTGGTGGCGGTCAAGGGCGACCTGACAAAAAAGGACGCCATGCGCGACGAGATGCGCAAGGCGAACTACAAGTCGATACGCGGTCCCTACAAGTACGGCAACAACCACTTCCCGATCCAGAATTTCTACTTGCAGGAAGCGGTGAAGGACAGCGACGGTGCGCTGACCCTCAAGACCGTGGCAACCATCGTCAAGGACAGCCAGGACAAGCACCACGACAAGTGCCCGATGAAGTGGTGAGGTAGTCCCTGCGGATCTCGTGCGTGTGCCGTGTGCACACGCACATCCGTTGTCCGGCTCAACCTCGGGCTTTCGACATCTCGCGAGCGGCGGAGACGCGTGCCTTGGCGGGCGACGAGCGATCGGCGAGATTCGCATGCGAAATCGCGCCCGCCGCACGCGATGCCATCGCGGGCATCCTCGACCTCCAGGAGCTGAGCCTGCGGGAGCGGGGTGGCACGCTGTCGGTGCGCTTTTCCAGCGACTGGTTCGAAGCCGCGCTGACCGACATGCCGATCATCGTGGCGCGCAAGGGCAGGCAGGTCGTTGGCTACCTGGTGTCGTCCTCGAAGGCGGCGCAGGGCCATGTGCCCATCATCCAGGCGACGCTCCGGGCCTATCCCGGCGCACCCGACAGCTACCTCTATGGCCCCGTTTGCGTGGCCGAGAGCGAGCGCGGGCGCGGCCTTGCCGGGAAAATGCTGTCGGCGCTGCGCGCGCGGTTGCCCGGGCGGGAGGGCATCACCTTCATTCGGCGCGACAACGTGCATTCGCTGCGCGCCCACGCCAAGATGGGCATGCGCGAGGTCGCTGAATTTGCCGATGGCGGCGCCGCCGTTGTCGTGGTTGCCTACCGCGGGTGAAAACAAGGCCCCGGTCATGCTGCTGTTGATCGAGCAATTCCTCAACGGTCTCCAATTCGGGCTTCTCCTCTTTCTGCTTGCCGCCGGCTTGACGCTGGTGTTCGGCATCATGGATCTGGTGAACCTGGCGCACGGCTCGCTCTACATGATCGGCGCCTATTTCGCCGCCACCTTCACGGCGCTCACGGGCTCCTTCCTCGGCGGCGTCGCCCTGGCGCTGGCAGCGACGCTGCTGGCCGGCATGGCCGTCGAGGTG
>DATEVP010000188.1:0-2885 GCA_035258465.1 Hyphomicrobiaceae bacterium | reverse complement strand
CGTTGCCTATTACGCCGTCGCGCCGCAAGCGATGATCGCGGCATGCAGAGCCGCGGCGACACCCTACGCGCGCCTCGAGCTTCTGTTCGGCCTCGGCAGGAAGGACGGCACCGAAATCGGCGAGGCTGACTGGCGCGCGTTCCTGGACGCCGAGGTGACGCCCCGCTTCCCGGACGGGCTCACGGTAATCACCGGCTACGGCCAGTGGCGCAACAGTGCCGGCGGCATCGCCAGGGAGAAATCGGTGATGCTGGTGATCTGGCATCGCCCCGCGGCCGACAGCGACGCCAAGATCGAGGCCATCCGCTCGGCCTACAAGGCCCGCTTCGGCCAGGAGAGCGTGCTGCGCGTCGATGGCGTGTCGTGTGTTTCGTTCTGATATACTGTCAAATGTTGCACTCTAACCCTGGGTGCTATATATTTGAGGCGATGCCTTGTGCGCGTTTTTAAGACAAAGATCTTCGCACGATATGCACGCAAGGAGCGGATCGCCGACGAAAGCATCTGCGAAGCAGTTGACCGGGCGGCTCGGGGATTGATCGATGCTGACCTTGGCGGTGGGCTGATCAAGCAGCGCATTGCACGGCCTGGGCAAGGTCGCTCGGGCGGGTTCAGAGTGATCGTCCTCTGGCGACGAAAGGACCGCAGCATATTCCTGCATGGCTTCGCAAAAAACGAGCGCGACAACATCGACGGCCGGGATCTCGGCGACTTGAAAGATCTCGCGGCGATGTTTCTTGGCTATAGCAGCGCAAAACTGGACCGGGCCGTCGTCGAGGGAGAATTGCTGGAGGTGAACTGCCGTGTCGAAGAGAACTAGATACCGCAGCAGCATTGCACGTACGGTCCATGAAACCGTGCGCGGCCTCCATCGTATCGGGCTTGCGGACAAACGCACCATGCGTCGGTTCGACTTGTCCTGTCTGACGACTGTCGAGGAGCTCACGCCAAGAGAGATCCAAGCGTTGAGAGAGCGCGAGGATGTGAGCCAGGCCGTATTCGCCAAATTTCTCAATGTGCGACCGGGCCTTGTCAGCCAATGGGAACGTGGCGAAAAGAAACCGAGCGGGCCGTCCCTCAAGTTGTTGACCCTCATCAAAGCAAAAGGTCTAGACGCGGTCGCCTGACGCCCTCGGTAGTTGCCAGTGAACCCCCACCTCTTCGTCTACGGCACCTTGCTTGCCACCGCCCGTCATCCCATGGGCGAGCGGCTGCGGCGGGAGGCACGGCTGCTCGGCGAGGCGTCGATCGAGGGCCAGCTCTTCAGTCTCGGCAAATATCCGGGGCTGGTCGAGGCTGCCGGGAGCGGCGCGCGCGTCCACGGCGAGGTCTACGTGCTCAATGCACCGGCGGCGTCGCTCGCGTGGCTCGATGCCTACGAAGGCATCGTGCCGGGAGATGGCGGCCGGAACGACTACCAGCGCGTGGAGCGCCTCGCGCGGCTTGCGTCCGGCGAGGAAATCCCCGTCTGGGTCTATGTCTACCGGAAGCCCGTGGCGGCCTCGAGCCTGGTCCCCGGCGGGCGATGGATGCCCGAGGCCAGATAACGCAATCCAATAGAGCAGCCTTGCATTCGCGCGCGTGGTCGGCAGAATTCGTGCAATAAGCACGGCCGGGGCTTCGGCCCGGAAGTCAGGGAGTCCGCCTATGTCGAGCCGCTATCACGAAGTCTACGCCGCCTGGAAGGCCGACCCCGAGGCGTTCTGGGCGCAAGCCGCGCGCGCGATCGACTGGTACAAGCCCTGGGACAAGGTGTTCGACCCCTACGCCGGCCAGTACGGCCACTGGTTCGTGGGCGCCGAATGCAACACGGCGTGGAACTGCCTCGACCGGCACGTCGCGCGCGGCCGCGCCCAGCAGAAGGCGCTGATCTACGACAGCCCCGTCACCAAGACGACGCGCGCCTTCACCTACGCCGAGTTGCGCGACGAGGTGGCGACGCTGGGCGGCGTGCTGCAGGACCTGGGCGTGAAGCAGGCCGACCGGGTGATCATCTACATGCCGATGGTGCCGGAGGCGATCATCGCCATGCTCGCCTGCGCGCGCATCGGCGCCATCCATTCGGTGGTGTTCGGCGGCTTTGCCGCGCCGGAGCTGGCGACGCGCATCGACGACGCCAAGCCGGTCGCCGTCCTGTCGGCCTCCTGCGGCATCGAGCCGGGCCGCGTCGTCGCCTACAAGCCGCTGCTCGACAGCGCCATCAACCTTGCCAGGCACAAGCCGCAAGCCGTGCTGATGCTGCAGCGGCCGATGGCCGAAGCCTCCATGATGGCCGGCCGTGACCATGACTGGGCGGGCCTGATCGCTGACGCCAAGGGGCGCGGGCGCAAGGCCGGCTGCGTCGCGGTCAAGGCCACCGACCCGCTCTACATCCTCTACACCTCCGGCACCACCGGCCAGCCCAAGGGCGTGGTGCGCGACAACGGTGGCCACATGGTCGCGCTCGAGTGGACCATGCACAACCACTACGGCGTGGAGCCGGGCGAGACCTACTGGGCGGCCTCCGACGTCGGCTGGGTGGTCGGCCATTCCTACATCTGCTACGCGCCGCTGCTGCACGGATGCACGTCGGTGATGTACGAGGGCAAGCCGGTCGGCACGCCCGATGCCGGCGCCTTCTGGCGCGTGATCGCCGAGCACAAGGTGTCGGCGATGTTCACGGCACCCACCGCCTTCCGCGCCATCAAGAAGGAGGACCCGAAGGGCGAGCACATCAAGCGCTACGACCTGCGCGCCTTCCGCACCCTGTTCCTGGCCGGCGAGCGCGCCGACCCGGAGACCCTCAAGTGGGCCGAGGCGAACCTCAAGATTCCCGTCTACGACCACTGGTGGCAGACGGAGACCGGCTGGCCGATCTGCGGCAATCCCGTGGGCCTGGGCGCGCT
>DATEVP010000187.1:0-7182 GCA_035258465.1 Hyphomicrobiaceae bacterium | reverse complement strand
GCCGGGGTGCCCGCTCCCCACACGTAGATGCACATGAACAGGAACAGCCAGACCACGTCGACGAAGTGCCAGTACCAGGCCGCGGCCTCGAAGCCGAAGTGCTGCTTGGGCGTGAAGTGGCCGGCGAGCGCACGGAACAGGCACACGGTGAGGAACAGGGTGCCGATGATCACATGGGCGCCGTGGAAGCCCGTCGCCATGAAGAACGTGGCGCCGTAGATGTGCCCGGCATACTTGAAGCCGGCGTGCACGTATTCGTAGGCCTGGCAGGTGGTGAAGAGGATGCCCAGCACGATCGTCAGCACCAGGCCCCACACGAGCCCCTTGCGGTTGTTCTCGAGCAGCGCGTGGTGGGCCCAGGTCACGGTGGTGCCGGAGGTCAGCAGGATCAGCGTGTTGACCAGCGGCAGGCCCCACGGGTCGAAGGTGCCGCGAAACGCATCGCTGGGCTTTGGCGGCCAGTGCCCGCCGGTGAGCGCATTGCGGTCCACCATGCCGATGACCTCTTTGCCCGCCTCGTCGAGCGGGTAGACGGCGGCGGGAAACAGCGCGGCATCGAAGTAGGCCCAGAACCAGGCGACGAAGAACATCACCTCGGAGGCGATGAAAAGGATCATGCCGTAGCGCAGGTGGAGCTGGACGACCGGGGTGTGGTCGCCGCCGTGCGCTTCCTTGACGACGTCGCGCCACCACATGAGCATGGTGAACGCCAGGGTCAGCACGCCGACGAAGAACATCGACGGCCCGGTGAGGCCGAACAGCCCCGCGCCCCCGCCCATCGAGCGCATCCAGATGATGAGCCCGACGGCCGTCAGGAAGGCGCCGGTGGCGCCGACCGCCGGCCAGGGACTGGGGTTCACGAGGTGGTAGTCGTGATGCTTGGCATGCTCAGCCATGGAAACTGCTCCCTGGTCCCTTCGGCCGCTCAGACGCGGCTCCAATCCTCATCCTGCCCGGTCACTGCGCTGTCTTGCCGGCGCCAACCCATCGCCCCCGGCCGGCTTCACGGCCTCGGGGCCCGGGCTCGCTACGGGCTTCGGCACGACCGGATAGAACGTGTAGGACAGCGTGACGTGCGTGGTCGAGGCGGCGTCCTTGTCGTCCACGATCTGCGGGTCGATGAAGAAGCTCACCGGCATCTCGACCGATTGGCCGGGCTCCAGCACCTGATCCGTGAAGCAGAAGCATTGCAGCTTGTTGAAGAAGACCGCAGCCTGCTCCGGGAAGACGTTGAAGGTCGCCGTGCCGTGCACGGGATGATCGGCAAGGTTCGTGGCGCGGAAGAACGCCAGCGAATTCTCTCCGATCCTGACCGCTGCCGTCGTCTCGACCGGCTCGAAGCGCCAGGCGAGCCCCGGCGCGACGTTGGCGTCGAAGCGAACGACCATGGTGCGGTCGAGCACGGTGGATGAGGGCTTGCTGGCGACGCGGGGTGTGCCGTCGAAGCCGGTCGCCTGGCAGAACAGCCGGTAGAGAGGCACCGCGGCGTAGGCCGCCCCCACCATGGCGGCGACGATGACAGCGCACCACAGCGCAACGGCGCGGTGCCGGCGATGGAGGACGCTGCTGTGGGCCTGGTTCTGCATTGGTCAGCCTAGTGTCCCGATCGCGAAGTTCGTCGGACCTCGCGGCAGGCGTTGAACGAACTTCGCGATCGAAAGGACACTAGCAAACTAATGATTCTAGTGTGATTCAGATCGAGAAATTCGCTCCGACGCATACCGCAAGCAATGGCGAATTTCTCGATCATCACACTAGAGCGGCCTGTTCATCACGTTGCCGCCCAGGCGCACCAGCGTGGCGACATAGAAAAGGATCACGAGCGCGCCGAGCGCGAGCGCAATGCCAATCGAGCGCATCTTGCGCCGGCGCTGCCGTTCCCGCTCTCCGCCGTTCTCCAACGTGTGTGCGCTCCTCGCTCATGCGGATAACAGAACCGCGACTCGCTCGATCAGCAGGGCGGCGAACAGGCCGAACAGGTAGAGGATGGAGAAGCCGAACAGCTGCTTGGCCGCGCGGTCGGCTTCGCGGCCCTCCCGCGTCCTGTAGACGCTGAGCGCGCGGGCAAGAAACACGCCTCCCAGGAGGATGGCGACGACGGCATAGAGCGCGCCGCCGAGGCCCATGAACGCGGGAAGCAGGGCCAAGGGCACGAGGAGGGCCGAATAGATCACGATCTGCTTGCGCGTCTCGTCGGGTCCGGCGACCACGGGCAGCATCGGCACCCCGGCGCGCTCGTAATCGCGGGCGCGATAGAGGGCCAGCGCCCAGAAGTGCGGCGGGGTCCACATGAAGATGATGAGGAACAGCAGGATGCTCTCGAGGCTCACGGAGCCGGTGGCGGCAGCCCAGCCGACCATCGGCGGGAAGGCGCCGGCCGCGCCGCCGATGACGATATTCTGCGGCGTGCGCCGCTTGAGCCACATGGTGTAGACGAGGACGTAGAAGGCAATGGTGAAGGCGAGCAGGGCGGCTGCGGGCCAGCTCACCAGCAGCCCCAGCGTGGAGACGGCGCCAACGGCCAGCACGACGCCGAAGGTGAGCGCTTCCTCGGGCGCGACGCGGCCGCGGGGGATGGGCCGGCTCGCCGTGCGCTGCATGAGCGCGTCGATGTCGGCGTCGTACCACATGTTGAGCGCGCCCGACGCGCCCGCGCCGACGGCGATGCAGATGAGGGCGATGACCGCCAGCACGGGATGCATCGGCTCGGGCGCCAGCACGATGCCGGTGAGCGCGGTGAAGACCACGAGCGACATCACCCGCGGTTTCATCAGCGCGACGAAGTCGCCGATGCTTCCGCCCACGGTCTGGGCGGGGCATAGCGGATCAGATTGATAGCCGACGTCAGCCATAATGAACCCCAACTGCGCGGCACACGCGATTCCCCTCCCGTCGTGTCGAAGACACGCCTTCGGCATGATGACGGGGAGGGGTTAGGGGTGGGGTGAAGAGCCACGGCAAGGCCGAAGTCGAAGGAGCGGCCATTATCGAAGCGGACAACGTCGTCCCTATGGGGTCCCCCCACCCCCGACCCCTCCCCGCAAGCCCTCGGGCTAGATGTGGGCAGGGCGAGCGTAGAGAGGGCCCGAGGGCAAGGGGGAGGGGAGCCATTGCGGCTCGCGTCGGTTTCACCACTGCGCTCGCGGATTTCACTGGCACGGCAATGAGGGCCCTAGTGGGGCGCCGTCTCCTTGATGATCGGCAGCGTCTCGTAGGAATGGAAGGCCGGCGGCGAGGGCAGCGTCCATTCGAGTGTCGTGGCGCCGGCACCCCATGGGTTCTCCGTCGCTCTGCTTCGGGTGACGAAGTAGGCGTAGAGCATGGCGAGGATGAAGATGATGCTGCCCATCGCCGTGATGTAGGAGCCCACGGACGACCACCAGTTCCAGTAGGCGAAGGCGTCGGGATAATCGACGTAGCGGCGCGGCATGCCGGCGAGCCCGAGGAAGTGCTGCGGGAAGAACAGCACGTTGGCGCCGATGAAGGTGAGCCAGAAGTGCAGCTTGCCCAGCGCCTCGTTGTACATGTAGCCGGTCATCTTCGGGAACCAGTAGTACCAGCCCGCGAAGATGGCGAACACGGCGCCCAGCGACAGCACGTAGTGGAAGTGGGCGACCACGTAGTAGGTGTCGTGCATGGCGCGGTCGACGCCGGCGTTGGCCAGCATCACGCCGGTGACGCCGCCGACCGTGAACAGGAAGATGAAGCCGAGCGCCCACAGCATCGGCACCCGGAACTGGATGGAGCCGCCCCACATGGTGGCGATCCAGGAGAAGATCTTCACGCCCGTCGGCACCGCGATCACCATGGTGGCGAACACGAAGTAGGCCTGCGCGTCCACGCCCAGGCCCGACGTGTACATGTGGTGCGCCCAGACGATGAAGCCGATGAAGCCGATGGCGACCATGGCGTAGGCCATGCCGAGATAGCCGAACACCGGCTTGCGCGAGAAGGTCGACACCACCTGGCTGATCATGCCGAAGCCCGGCAGGATGAGGATGTAGACCTCGGGGTGGCCGAAGAACCAGAACAGGTGCTGGTAGAGCAGCGGATCGCCGCCGCCGGCGGCATTGAAGAAGGTGGTGCCGAAGTTGCGGTCGGTGAGCAGCATGGTGATGGCGCCGGCCAGCACGGGGAGCGACAGCAGCAGCAGGAAGGCCGTCACCAGCACGC
Source organism: Hyphomicrobiaceae bacterium (assembly GCA_035258465.1). GTDB lineage: Bacteria > Pseudomonadota > Alphaproteobacteria > Rhizobiales > Hyphomicrobiaceae > AWTP1-13. Next base: position 3,009 of record DATEVP010000187.1, on the reverse strand, counting down.
TCCACACGAACAGCGGCATCTTGTGCAGCGTCATGCCGGGTGCGCGCATGTTGAAGATGGTGGTGATGAAGTTGATGGCGCCGAGAATGGAGGACGCGCCCGCGAGGTGAAGCGACAGGATGGCGAAGTCCATGGCGGGGCCCGGATGGCCCGATGTCGACAGCGGCGCATAGACGGTCCAGCCGGCGCCGACACCATCCATGCCGGCAGGCCCCTCCACGAACATCGACGTGAGAAGCAAAGTAAAGGATCCCGGCAACAGCCAGAACGAGATGTTGTTCATGCGCGGGAATGCCATGTCCGGCGCACCGATCATCAGCGGCACGAACCAGTTGCCGAAGCCGCCGATCATGGCCGGCATCACCATGAAGAACACCATGATCAAGCCGTGGCCGGTGACGTACACGTTGAACACGTGGCCGTTGGCGAAATACTGCAGCCCCGGCTCCTGCAGCTCCATGCGCATGACCACCGACAGGAAGCCGCCGACCAGTCCGCCGACGACGGCGAACAGCAGATACATCGTGCCGATGTCTTTGTGGTTGGTCGAATTGAGCCAGCGCAGGAAGCCGTAAGGGATGTGCTCGTGGGCGTGTTCCGCGTGAGCCTGGTGTGCCATGTCATCCACCTTTGCCGTCGAGCCGGCGCCGCTGCGATGCGGGGCTAGCCCCGCTGCCGATCGCCTGGACGGGCCTAGTTGGCCGGCCGGGTGTCAGCTGTCCTGGTATTGCCCTGGAGATCGGCTGCCGCTCTGCGGATGATCTCCCTGGCCTTCTTTCTGTCACGGGCCTTCAGCGCCGCGGCCCAGTCGTTGAAGGTTGCCTCCTTCACCACGCGGATGGCGATCGGCATGAAGGCGTGATCCTTGCCGCACAGCTCGGAGCATTGCCCGAAATAGATGCCTTCCTTCCTGGCCTTGAACCAGGTCGCGGTGATGCGGCCCGGCACGGCGTCGACCTTGACGCCGAAGGAGGGAATGGCCCAGGAATGGATCACGTCGCTCGACGTGACGAGCACGTGCACCACCTTGTCGACCGGCACCAGCACCTCGTTGTCGACCGCCAAGACGCGCGGCACCTGCTCCGCCGGCATGCCCGCCTTGATGGCCTCTTCGCGCTCGCTGTCCTGCAGCATCACCGAATCGACGCTGATGCCCTTGTCGGGCAGCTCGTGCGTCCAGTTCCAGGCGTGGCCGATGGCTTTGAGCGTGAGGTCCGGCGGCGGATAGGCGTACTGGTTGAACAGGAGCTTGAAGGACGGGATGGCGATCGCCACCAGGATCAGGACCGGGATCACCGTCCACAGCACCTCGAGCGTCGTATTGTGCGCGGTGCGCGAGGGCGTGGGGTGCCTCTTCTCGCTGAACCTCCACATCACGTAGAGCATGAGCAGGAGCACGAAGGCGGTGATGAGGAAGATGATGATGTTGACGTAGTCGTGCACCCACTGGATCTCTTCCGCGATAGGGGTGACGGCTTCCTGGAAGCCGATCTGTCTCGGTGAGGGCTGGCCCGAGCCGGCGAGCGCGGGCACGGTCGGCAAGGCCGTGACCAGAGCACCGAAAAGGCCCGCAAGGATCGTCTTGCTCGGGCTTCGCGTCTTCATGAGGAATGCTCCTCGCCTCCGGTGCTCGACCTGATCCATGGCAGGCAAGCCACGACAGCGGCAGCGCGCCAGCTGGCCGCCTTCTCCGCCTACGAACCGCCCGTCGTCCCGCATCGACGCGGCTTGCGCCGATTCTTGTTCAGGAACCGCCTTTGGTCTCACCAAACACAACGGCCGACAGGGCTCAAGGCCGGCTCGCTGCGGCATAAGGTTGCGCTCTTTTTGCGGCACGCATGGAGCCGCCACACCGGTGGCGCGGGCCGGGTGTACGAATGCGCGCACCCAACGCCCGACGCTGGCGATATCCCGTGCGCGGGCGCGTCAGGGGTCCCATTTTGGCCGAATTCATCGTTGACAGCAAAGCACCCACCCTTGACGCGCGGGTCCGGATAGACAAGCGCTTCTGCGGCCGCCTTGCCACTCGTCCCAGATGGAGCTGGCCGGATAGAGCCGGAAGGCGCGACCCGGTTGAGGATATGAGATTGGCCTTCCTGTCCAACCGACGAACAGGCCGCGCCCTCGCAGGGCGCCGGGGCCTCTGCTTGGCGGCCGCCGGTCTTCTCTTCTTCTTCCTCCTCGCCGCCGGGCCGGCGCTTGCGCAATCTCCGCTGACGCCGGAGGGCGGCACCGTCAAGGCCCAGCACGGCGACTGGCAGGTCGTGTGCAAGCCGCCGCCGCCCGGCGCCAAGCACGAGATCTGCGCACTCGTGCAGAGCGTGACCGCCGAGGACCGCAACAACGTCGGCCTCACCGTCTATTTCCAGAAGTTCTCCGACGGCAAGCGCGTGCTGCGCGTGTTTGCGCCGCTGGGCGTGCTGCTGCCGCCGGGCCTCGGCCTCAAGATCGATGACAAGGATGTGGGCCACGCCCCGTTCGTGCGGTGCCACACGTTCGCCTGCTACGCGCAGGTGGTGGTGGAGGACAAGCTCATCCAGCAGCTGAAGACCGGCAAGACGGCGGTGTTCATCATCTTCCAGACCGAGGAAGCCGGCATCGGCATTCCAATCTCGCTGTCCGGTTTCGGCCAGGCGCTCGCCGCCCTGAATTAGGGTCCAATTTCATTGCAGGAGCGAACCGCATTGTGGGGCATCGAGCACGGCTAAGAACCTAGAGGGCCGCTGCGATCCCCTCCCCCTGTGCCGAAGCACGCTTCGGCACGTACGAGGGGGGAGGGCCATGCGTCCGCGGCTTGGATCGGCTATCGCCGACAACACCAGGGCACGCAACGGCCGATCCAAGTCGCTGGACGCATCGGGTGGGGGTGTCTTGCAGCGTGTGCGGCCCTATCACCCCCACCAGGAACGCCATCGGACTTAGCTCGCTGGTCGGCGGCCGTGTTGGTCGTTGGCGATGGGCGAGCTAAGCCCGTGGCGTTCCAACCTCCCCCCTCGTGCGTGCCTCGGG
>DATEVP010000186.1:0-3387 GCA_035258465.1 Hyphomicrobiaceae bacterium | reverse complement strand
CGGCTTCTGGTCGGGGCCGCTCCATCGTTACGACCAGAGCAATGTGCTCCGCGTGACGCTCGAATTCGGTGAGCTCGCATCGGTGACCGAGGAGGCGCTTCTGAATGGCGCCAACTACGCCGCGGTCGCGAACGGCGATGGCGAATGGGAGCTGATCCAGTTCCAGACGGCGACGCTCGTTGCGCCCGCAACCTACGATCTCTCGGTCTTGCTGCGCGGCCTGAGCGGCACCGAGCGCGCGATGCGCAATCCGGCGGCGGCAGGCGCGCGCTTCGTCCTGGTGAACAGCGCGGTCGCCTCCGTGAACCTGCGCCCAGACGAGGTGGGCCTGGCGCTCAACTACAAATATGGGCCGACGGGCGAGGGCATCGACGAGCCGTCTTATGGCAGCGCGGCGCACGCCTTTCAGGGGCTCGGCTTGAGGCCGCTCTCGCCGGTACATCTGCAAGGCAAGCGCAATCCTGCCAACGGCGATTGGACCTTCGTGTGGACGCGGCGGACCAGGATTGGCGGCGACAGCTGGACCGGCCTCGAAATCCCGCTGGCCGAGGAGCGTGAGCTTTATCAGCTCGAGATCCTCGATGCGCCGGACGGCGACGTGCTCCGCAAGGTCGAGCTGGACGCACCGACATTTCTCTATACGGCGTCGATGCAGACCGCCGATTTCGGTGCGGCGCAATGGAATGTGCCGATCCGCGTCGCCCAGGTCTCGCCCGTCTACGGCTCCGGCATCGCCTCCGAGCAGCTGACTTACGACTACCAACACTAGTTTTCTGCCCCATCGCGCTTTTTCTGCCCCGCGGGTCTACCGCGCTTCGCGCTACTTGAGACCCGCGGGGACCCCGATTCTTTCACCTGGAACCTAATCTACATGGCTGAAGAGAGCGCGAAGCTGCGCATTCCCTATATCGCCGCGGCGCAGGCGCAGAAGCACGTCACCCATAACGAGGGGATGACGCTGCTCGATACGCTGGTGCAGCTCAGCGTCATCGACAAGGACTTGACCACGCCTCCCGGCAGCCCCGTGGAAGGCGACACTTATATCGTCGCCGCAGGGGGCACCGGCGCATGGATCGGCTGGGACAAGCGCGTCGTCCGCTTCATCGATGGGATGTGGCGCTCTTATCTGCCGGGCGCCGGTGGAGGCGCCGGCTGGCTTGCCTGGGTCATGGACGAGGACGCCATGTACCGCTTCGACGGCACGGCGTGGGCGCTCGCCGGCATCGAAGGGCCCGAAGGACCCGAGGGTCCCGAAGGCCCGCAAGGCGATCCCGGCCCAGCCGGCGCTGCAGGGGCGGACGGAACTGACCCCGGTATCCTCCTCACATGGAATACCGGCACCTCCGACGCCGATCCGGGCGGCGGCAAGATCATGGCCAACAATGCAAGCCTTGCCTCCGCGACGTTTCTCTATATCTCCAAGACCAATCGCGCTGGATCGAGCATCGCGGGCAAGCTGCTTTCGCTCGACGATTCGACCAACACTTCGCGCAAGGCCGGCCTGATCCTTACCGATCCCGCAACCGAAGCGCAGGCCTTCTTTAATCTATCGGCGATCACCGACGCGACTGGCTATGTCAAAGCGGCGGTCAGCGGGCATTCAGGCGCGACCTCATTTTCAAACGGGATCGCTATTTCGCTGCAAGACTGCCGCGACGGCGACAAGGGCGCCGATGGGGCGGGGACGGGCGATGTGGTTGGTCCGGCGTCATCGACCGATGGCCGCTTCGCCCTGTTCGACGGCGCAACCGGAAAGCTACTCAAGCAACATAGCATGTCGGCGACCGACAAGCTGCTCGGCCGCGCCTCGGCCGGAGGTGGCGGCGTCGAGGAGATTACCTGCACGGCGGCGGCGCGAGCTCTATTTGACGATGCCGACGCGGCAGCGATGCTGACGACGCTCGGAGCCGCTGCCTCTGGCACGCTCAACGGCATCCAGCTTTTCACCGTATCCGGCACTTACATCCCGACGGGCGGAACGACCAAAGCGCTTGTCATCGGCCAAGCGCCGGGCGGGGGCGGCGGAGGAGTCGGCACCACAAACGGAACGGGCCACGGAGGCGGCGGCGGTGCGGGCGAGACGAGGATGGGAGTGTTCTCCATTTCCGGGAATGTGAGCATAGCCATTGGCGCTGTCGGCAATGGAGCCGCGGCAGGGAACAACTCAGGCGGCACAGCAGGCGATACCACCTTGGGCGCGCTCATGACCTGCAAAGGCGGGACCGGCGGCGGCGGCTCGACGGGGGCGACGGACGGCAGCAATGGAAGCACCCCCACCGGCTCTGGCGGCATTCGCATCGATCCCGTCAAAGCTCCGGCCTCCGCGACCGGACCTGGCGCCGGCGGCGGCTCATCGCTATTTGGCGCCGGGGGCTGGCGCCGGGACAACGCAAACGGGGACGGGGTGCCGGCCGACGGGAGAGGCGGCGGCGGCGGCGGTGGCGTCGATACCAGCACGGCGACCCGAGCAGGAGGCGCCGGGAGCTGCGGAATGGTTATCGTCATCGAGTTCAGATAGGAGGCGTTCCGCGATGTCCCTGTCAGGCCGCCCATGGAGTCTTTTGCCGCGATGTACCACGCCGTCGAAAAATTGAGCGCGGGACAGGCCGCTGCCGCCGGCGGCGCCGGTGCGGGCATCTCGATCGCAACGGTCATGTCGGTCGATCCCGCCGCCTGGACGCCTTGGCTTCAGGTCGCGACCTTGAGCGTCGGCCTTGTCACCGGCGTCGCCTCGCTTGCGCTGGTGGTGATGAAGCTCGTGCAACAGCACCGCGCCATGCGCGATTAATATCCACGCAACACATGGAACCCGAGAGGGCCGCCCGAGAGGCGGCCCTTTTTTATCGGAGACGAGAATGACAGTGCCGCGATGGTATCAGCTTGCGCTCGGCGAGCGCGGCGTGAAGGAGGCGCCGGGCGCGCCCGACAATCCGGCCGTGCAAGCCTATTACAAGGACGCCGGCCACCCTGAAGTGAAGCACGACAGCGTGCCGTGGTGCGCGGCCTTTGTCGGCGCCATGCTGGCGCGCTCCGGTATCAAGCCGTCAGGCTCGCTCGCGGCGCGCTCTTATCTCGATTGGGGCATCAAGCTCGCTCTTCCACGCCAAGGCTGCATCGTGGTGCTGAAGCGCGGGAAGGGCTGGCAGGGCCACGTCACGTTTTTCGACCGCGAAGAGAACGGGCTTCTCGTCTGCCTCGGCGGCAACCAGTCCGACAAAGTCGGCTTCGCCGCGTACCGCAAGACCCTTGTGCTCGGGCTGCGCTGGCCGGCCGACAACTAATCGAAGGCGATGGACATGCTGAAGTTGCTTTGGCTCATCCAGGGCGGGTTCCTGAAAGGATACCGCTCGCAGACGATCGGCATCGCCACCGGACTGGGCGGGCTCA
>DATEVP010000185.1:0-2445 GCA_035258465.1 Hyphomicrobiaceae bacterium | reverse complement strand
TTCGGCAGGTTGGTCCGGAAGGCGATATCCTTCGGCGCCACGGCCGGACCCAGCCGCTGCCGCGCGTGTCCGAGCAATTCCTTGCGCAGTGCCTCGGTCGGCTCGATGCCGTTCTTCAGAGCGACGAACGCCTTGACGATTTCGCCGGCGATCGGCTCGGGAACGCCGATCACGCCGGCCTCGGCAACGGCCGGATGCTCCATCAGCGCGCTCTCGACCTCGAAGGGACCGATCAGGTGGCCGGCGCTCTTGATCACATCGTCGGCGCGGCCGACGAACCAATAATAGCCCTCCGCGTCGCGCATGGCGAGGTCGCCGGTGAGATACCAGCCGTCAGCGAAGCACTTGCGATAGCGCTCCTCCTCGTTGAGATAGGCGCGCATCATCGATGGCCAGCCCCGGCGCAGCGCCAGCTCGCCCATCGCCATTGGCCGTTCGATTTCGCGAACTCCGCCACCCGCGGTGCGCTCGACCACGGCGGCGGCGACGCCGGGCAAAGGCCGGCCCATCGATCCGGGCTTCACGTCCATCGAGGGGTAGTTGGCGATCATGATGCCGCCGGTCTCCGTCTGCCACCAGTTGTCGTGGAACGGCTTGCCGAAGGCCTCGATGCCCCAGACGACGGCCTCGGGATTGAGCGGCTCACCGACGCTCGCCATGAAGCGCAGCTTGGACAGGTCGAAGCGCTTGGGCGTATCGCTGCCGATCTTCATCAGCATTCGGATGGCCGTCGGCGCCGTATACCAGACCGTGACTTTTTGCTCCTGCAGAATGCGATACCAGCGCTCGGCATCGAACTCGGCCTGGTCCACGATCAGCGTCGCGCCGTTGGTGAGCGGAGAGACGATGCCGTAGGAGGTGCCGGTCACCCAGCCGGGATCGGCCGTGCACCAGAAGATGTCCTCCGGGTGGAGGTCGAGCGCCAGGCGGCCGGTGATATGGTGCGCCACCACGGCCTCGTGCACGTGCACCGCGCCCTTCGGCCGTCCCGTCGTGCCGCTGGTGAAGTGCAGCAAGGCCATGTCCTCGGGGCCGGTCCACACGGTTTCAAAGTCATCCGCGGCCGTGGCCATGGCGGCGACCAGGTCCGTCGTGTCCGGCGGCAGGCTCCCCGAGCAATCGGTCAGGAACACCTGCTCCAAGCCAGCCAGCTCTTTGCGCCATGGCTCGACCTTGCGCCGATAGAATGTCTCTGACGTGACCAGAACCTTGGCATCGCCGATTGTCATGCGCGCTTTGATCGGCTCCGGCCCGAATGCCGAAAACAGGGGGGCGAAGACGCTCCCGTTCTTGAGCGTGCCGAGCGCGGCAATGTAGAGCTCCGGCACCCGGCCGAGCAGCGAGAATACTCGATCACCCTTTGCAATCCCCCGCTGTGTCAGGAGGTTGGCGAACCGATTGCTCTGCGCGCACAACGTCGCGTAGGTGAAATCGCGAACCCGCTCGTCGCGCCCGATCCACCGCATGGCAAGCTTGTCGCCGCGACCGGCGGCGATGTGGCGGTCGACTGCCTCATGAGCAATGTTGAGCCCGCCTCCCGGCAGGCCATCCAACAACCCCCTCGCCTGCGCCCACGAGAACGTCCCGGCGTATTCCCCGTAGTTCTGGAGGTTGGCTCCGATGAAGTCCTCGGGGCGTTTTCGGATTCGTTCCCATGCCATCGTGCGGACCCGCGCCAAGTTTCTCAATTCGCGATTTGTGAAGGATGCACCCATCACCGCAGTTGCAGCCTTGACGCGCATCAACCCCTTTTTGGATCTTGCCGATTGAGGGAGATCAAAGCCAGCAGCGCGCCGGTGCTCCTTGGATTGGCACACCAGGAGCAACGCATTGCCGAGCCAAAGCAACATCCGCCGGTTCCGCGACATTCGCCTCGGCGACATCGCGCTGGTCGGCGGCAAGAATGCGTCGTTGGGAGAGCTCTATTCGGTCCTCTCCGCGCAGGGCGTGCGCGTCCCGAATGGCTTTGCATTGACGGCGCGGGCCTATCGAGACGCACTCACCGCTGCGTCAGCATGGGATCGCCTGCACCTGCTCCTCGATACACTCGACAAGCGGCGCGTCGACATTCTCGCAGAACGAGCTGCCGAAGCGCGCAAGATCGTGTTCGAGGCGACCGGCGGCGGCGACCTTCGCCAGCAGATAGCGGGCGCCTATCGGCAGCTCGAGGCGGAATATGGCTCGGATGTCGCGGTGGCCGTCCGCAGCTCGGCCACTGCCGAGGATCTGCCGACCGCCAGCTTTGCCGGGCAACACGACAGCTTCCTGAACATCCGCGGCGAAGACGATCTGTTCGAAGCCTGCCGCCGCTGTTTCGCCTCCATCTTCACCGACCGGGCGATCTCCTATCGCATCGACAACGGCTTCGACCATTTCAAGGTCGCCCTCTCGGTCGGGGTCATGAAGATGGTCAAAGCCGACCGCGCGTCGAGCGGCGTCGTCTTC
>DATEVP010000184.1:0-7445 GCA_035258465.1 Hyphomicrobiaceae bacterium | reverse complement strand
CCGTAGACGAGGCCGGTCAGGAGGCCGCTGACGGCGACGTTGAGATAGATCCCTGCGGACACCGGGCGACCCTGCCAAGCAACGCTCCGGCCGTTTCGGGCGGCCGGAGCAGGATGAGGCCTTGGCAGCTTCAGCCGCGCTTGTCGTAGGCCTTCATGGGCCACTCGGGTTTGGCATTCGCCGCGGCCTTGGGCGCGACCGTGACGAGCTTGCCGTCCCTGTTCTGAATGCCCGCGTTCTTGAGCGTCGTATTCTGGCCCTTGGCGTCGAACTTGATACCTGGGCCAATGCTGACGTTGTCGGTGATGTTGGTCGCCCGGATGGCATCAGCCAGCGCCTTCGGATCGGCCGAGCCGGCACGCTTGTAGGCATCGGCGGCAATGAGCAGCGCCTCGAACGTATAGATGTGATTGGTATTCAGGTTGATGCCGGGGTGGGCCTTGGCCAGCGCAGCTTCCAGCTGCTTGCTCAGCTTCTTGTTGGGATCGTACCAGGGCACGAAGTGCATCGGCCCGTCGGACAGCTTGCCCAACGTTTTCAGATACTGGTCCTCGTACCAGCCCGGCCCCATGCTGAGCACGCCCATCGGCGACCAGCGCTGCTTGACCAGCTCGCGCGTGAGCAGCATGGCGTCGTTGAGCCGGCTGGTGACCAGCAGCGCCTCGGCGCCCGTCGCCTTGGCCTTGGACACCTCGACCGACAGATCGCGCGCCGCCGGATCGTAGGCAATGGTCTCGACGATCTGGTAGGGCATGTTGAACTTGGGCATCACGCCGGCGATGCCCTTCTGCATGGACGTGCCGAACGTGTCGTTCACATGCATGTAGACGACGGATTTCGGCGGCGAGCCGGTGATCTCCCAAATCTCCTTCTGGTTGCCGAAGGCATCACCCAGGATCATCGGCGCCGTCGGGAAATTGCGGAACACGAACTTGTAGCCCTGCTCGGTGATCGGCGGGGCGGCGGCGATGTTGATCACGAAGGGGATGCCCTTCTGCTCCGCCACCTGGGCGATTGCCGTGGTCTGGCCGGAGTCGAAGGCGCCAACGAGGAGCTGTGCACCCTCGCCGATCAGCCGCTCGGCCCGCGCGCGGGAGACCTCCACGTTGGACTCGGTGTCGCCGTTCATGATGGCGAGGTTGGGCAGGCCCAGGTCCTTCAGGATCCCCGAGGCAATCTCGACGCCGCGCTGGCAGTCCTGGCCGATGCCCGCCTGCACGCCCGAGCGCGGCAGCAAGACGCCGACCTTCAAGGCCGCCCCCTGGGCACGGCCGATGGCGAACGGGCTGGAGCCCGCGAGCATCCCCGCCGCGCCGATCCCCGCGGCAAACGTTCTCCGCGTGACGCCGCCTCGTGCGCGCACGGAATTGCAGTGCAACTTGCTCGTCATTGCAGTTCCTCCCTTTGCCCGGTTTTGCGGCCGCCCGCACTCTAGCGCCGATGCTTCGTGGAAAGCGAGTGGCGAGGGCAGCCGCCGCGAAGTCTTTTGACTTTCGCTCCCACTTCGCAATTATTGTTGCTCAGTACAATAGATGTCGTCAACAACGAAAGGCCCGCTTCGTGACCAAGCTGCACGTCAAGGATGAAGCGGACGAAGGCCAGTCGCTCGCTTCCGGCGATCGCGCGCGCAGAGAGGGGCGCGTCGTCGAGCTCGGCGTGCTCGACGGCCACCTCGGCTATTTCGTGCGGCGATTCCAGGTCTGGATCTTCCAGGACTTCGTGCGCACGCTGGCGAGCTTCGATATCCGTCCCGCGCAATACTCGGTCCTGGTCGTCATCGACGCCAATCCCGGACTCTCCCAGGCCGATCTTGCCGACACCTTGGGCGTCGAGCGGGCGAGGCTCGTGCGCCTGCTCGACGCACTGGAGAAGCGCGGCTTCACCCGTCGCCTGCCATCGCCGAGCGACCGGCGCACCCACGCCCTGTTCCTGACCCGCGAAGGTCAGCAGAAGCTCAAGCGCATCAAGGTCTTGGCGGCCACCCACGAGGCCCGCGTCGAAGCCGTGCTCGGGCCGGAGCAGCGCAACCAGATGCTCGCGGCCTTGAAAGGGTTCGGCTCCGCTTTGGCGCGCTGAGCGGAGGTGCCGGCCAATCTACCCCAATCTACTCGGCGGCGCGGGCACCGCCCTTGGCGATATGCGGGTCGAGGAGGAGGGCGAGCGGCACCGTCGCCACCGTCAGCACGGCCACGAGCGAGAGTGAGGCGGGCACCCCGGCCAGGTCGCTGACGAGCCCGAACGCGAGCGGCGCGGTTGCGCCCGCCGCGCTTCCCAATGTGTAGAAGAGGCCGAACGAGCGGCCCTGGCGATCGTCGCGAACGAATTCCGCCACCGTGCCGTAGAGGACCGAGGAGGTGCCGTTGAGGGCAACGCCCAGCGGCATGAGCAGCGCCATGGCCCAGCTCAGCGGCGCCACGATCACGGCAAGGACAAATAAGCCGGTCGCAAGCTCCGTCAGGATGACCGTGCGCAGGATGCCGACGCGCTCCGCCAGCAGGCCGCACACGAGCTTGCCGGCGGCGCCGCCGATGAAGACGAGCGCCAGGCCGAAGCCGATGCTGGCGACGGTCGCGCCCTTGGCGATCAGCATGAACGGCAGGAACGTGAGCGTCCCAGTGCGGCAGGCGCTGTCGATGACCTGAATGCCGCCCAGCAGGGCAAAGCCCGTGCGGTCGGTGAAGCCCCAGCCCCTTGCGCCGGTTGCCGCGTGCACGACCTTGGACGCCGGCGCCTGTCTGGCCAGACGGCTCAGCGCGAAGAGCGCCACGACGCCCACACCGGCGACGAGGGCCCCGTAGACGATCACACTGTTCTGCCAGCCGATGGCGATGGCGCCGAGCCCCATGGCCGCGGTGACGACCATCTTGCCGATATCGCCGGCGAAATTGTAGACGCCCAGCGCCGCACGCCGCGACGCAACGGCATAGGCCCTGGAGATGATCGTGGAGGACAGCGGGTGCTGGACCGCCGAGCCGACGCCGGCGAGCAGGATGAGCCCGCCCAGCACGGCATGGCTCTGGGAGGCGGCGAGGAGGGCGAAAGCCAGGCCCGCAAGCACCGAGCCGCCGGCGAGCAGCGCCCGCTCGCCGGTGCGCTCGGCCAGCATGCCGGCCGGCATCTGCAGGAAGGCGAGCGCGGTCGAGTAGGCCGTCCGCAGCACGCCGACTTGCGCGTAGCTCAGCCCGAAGGCCTGGGCCCAGACCGGCAGCAGCACGTAGATCGCATCGGCGATGCCGTCGTGCACGAAATGGACGGCGCAGGTGGTGGCCAGTGCGCGCCGCCTCTGTGCCTCGGCCGGCGCCGCCCCTGCCGCGTGCTCGGTCATCTCCCGCAGGTGCTGGCGACGCCGGACATCAGGCAGGCCCCTCGACGAAGCTGGTGATCAGGGCATTGGCGATGGCGTGCCGCCCCGGCACGGTGAGGCCATCGGGATGCTTCCGCTCCAGCATCGCCCGCGCGTCGTTGCGCGAGAACCAGCGCGCCTCGGCGATCTCGCCGCTGTCGATGGTGATCTCCGTCGTCTCGGCCCGGCCGATGCAGCCCAGCATAAGCGAATGCGGGAAGGGCCAGGGCTGGCTCGAGTGATACTTGACCTCGCCGACCTTGATATTGGTCTCCTCCAGCACCTCGCGCCGCACCGCGTGCTCGATGTCCTCGCCGGGCTCGATGAAGCCGGCCAGCGCCGAGAACATCTTGTCGCCGTAGCGGTGCTCATGCGCGAGCAGGCAGCGGCTGCCGTCCGTGATCAGCATGATCACGACCGGATCGGTGCGCGGGAACCACTCCAGCCCGCACGCCCAGCACTTGCGCCGCCAGCCGCCGTCCTTTACCAGCGTGGTGCCGCCGCAGTGACCGCAGCAGCGCGCGTTCTCGTGCCACTGGGCGAGCGCGCGCGCCTGGCCGCATAGGGAGAGCTCCTCCGGCGACATCGCCCCTTGCATGGCAAGCGAGCGCAAATCGACGATGGGGCGCAGCTTCTCGATCGCGCCCGGCACATTGCGCGTGCGGTGCTCGGTCACCGCCACGGCGAAATAGCCGTTCGCGGCCTCGTCGACGCCCAGGAACAGCGCGTCGGCCATCGGCAGGCCGAATTGCGCGAGATCGTCGCGCGAAAACCATGCGAGCTTCGCCTCCGTGCGCGCCTGGTTGGCACGGATCACCGGCTTGAGGTCGGCCAGCACCAGAAACCGCGAACCGGGGGCCTCGAGCTTGGCCTTGACGAATTCCGCGTCCGCTCGCTTCGGGCCGTGCCGATCGAGCAATTGCGTCGCGCCGACGGTTGGCATCCAGGGCTCCCTCGTGAGGCGGCGAGATCAGCACAGCATGGGCGCCCGCGCAACGCCATCTGTTTGCAGTGCCGCATGGTTTAGGGCCGCGGGCACACCTCGATCCGCGCCATTGCCGCCACGTTGCTCCTATAAGCCATCAAACGAGCTCCAGACGGAGCTGGCGCCCGACGATCATGGCCGCCTTCTCGAGCGTCGCAAGCGTGACGTTGTGGTCCTTCGGATTGAGCAGCCGATCGATCTGCGTGCGGCTTGTTTCCATCAACTCCGCCATGCGTTTCTTCGTCAGCTTCTTCTCCTTCATGGCCCGTTCGATCTGCCAGGCAATCATCTCCTTGGCCACCTGGGTCTTGGCCTCCTCGTAGATTCCCTCCTCCTTGAGGAAATCGTCGAGGGCCGAGCCCCAGTGCTTCTTGGTCTTGGCCGTCATGGCTGCATCTCCTTCATGCGCTTGCGCGCCAGCTCAAGGTCCGCCTCGGGGGTCTTTTGGGCCTTCTTGATGAACCCGTGCACGGGCGAGTACCACAAAATGTACACGCTCTCAAGCCCGTGCTGTGGAACCTGGGTTGCCGTCGGCTTGGCATTCATAGGATAATTGCCGCGGGAGGCTGGCGGCGGACGTGTCCCTCGCCAACCGGGTCAGGTCCGGAAGGAAGCAGCCCTAACGAGTAAGATGCGGGTCGTTGTCCAGTCTCTCACTTTCGTCGCTATCGGCATGGTCGCGCAGGCGGGCCCGTGGTTGTTGTGCCCGTGACCCTGTGCAAGGAGCTCAGCACCTAGTGGCGGCCTCGAGGCCACGGAATTTTTCAGACCTGTGAAGCTGGAGCCCCCCTGTAGCAGGAACCACGTCGGCCAGGAATGGCAAAGAAGAAAGCAGCGGGCAATCAGGGCAAGACGGAGGGGGGCGGCGAGGATGCCGCCGCACCGGCTGACCTCGTTCCTCGAGGCCGATCCGCCAAGGCCGAGACCGGCCGCCCCTATGTCGTGCTCGCGCGCAAGTACCGCCCCGCCCGGTTCGAGGACCTGATCGGCCAGGAGGCCATGGTGACGACGCTGCGCAATGCGTTCGCCACCGACCGCATCGCCCAGGGCTACATGCTGACCGGCGTGCGCGGGGTGGGCAAGACCACCACCGCCCGCATCCTCTCGCGCGCCTTGAACTACGAGGCCGAGGGCTTCGACAAGCCGACCTTCGACATGCCGGCCTTCGGCCGCCATTGCGCCGAGATCATGGAGGGCCGCCATCCGGACGTGCTGGAGATGGACGCGGCCTCCAACACCGGCGTCGACAATATGCGCGAGATCATCGAGAGCGCGCGCTATAGGCCGCTGATGGCGCGCTACAAGGTCTACCTCATCGACGAGGTGCACATGCTCTCGAAGGGTGCCTTCAACGCCCTCCTGAAGACGCTCGAGGAGCCGCCCGGGCACGTCAAGTTCATCTTCGCCACCACCGAGGTGCGCAAGGTGCCGGTGACGGTGCTGTCGCGGTGCCAGCGCTTCGACCTGCGCCGCGTCGACGTGCCGCTGCTGTCCGAGCACCTGCGCAGAATTGTCGCCAACGAGGGCGCGGAAGCCGAGGCGGATGGGCTGGCGCTGATCGCGCGCGCCGCGGAGGGTTCCGTGCGCGATGGCCTGTCTCTGCTGGACCAGGCGCTGGCCATGGGCGCCGGCAAGGTCGAGGTGGCCCGCGTGCGCGCCATGCTGGGCCTCGCCGATCGCGGCCGCATCTTCGATATGCTCGAGAAACTGCTGGGCGGCGCTGCGGGCGAAGCCCTCGACGCGCTCGCGCAATTGCACCGCGATGGGGCCGAGCCGGGCCAGGTGCTGGCCGACCTCGCCGATGCCGTGCACGTCACCACGCGCGCCAAGACGCTGGGCGCCGCGGCCGCCGGCGAGGTGCTCTCCGCCGAGGAGAAGCGGCGCGCGGGGGCGCTGGCCGAGCGGCTTTCGGTCGCCATCCTGGCGCGCGCCTGGCAGATCCTGCTCAAGGGCCTGGAGGAGGTGGCCGAGGCGCCGAACCCGATGGCCGCGGCGGAGATGGTCCTGGTCCGCCTGGCCTACACCGCCGACCTGCCCGCGCCCGATGAGATCATCAAGGCCCTTGGCGGAGCCGGCGGCAACGCACGTCCCGCCAATCGGCCGGCACCGGCGGAGAAGCGACCCGTCGCCAGCAGCCCGAGCCCCGTCGACGCCCTCGACGATGAGGCGCAGGACGAGGCCGAGCTCGACGACGAGGCCGGCCCGCCGGCCGCGGCGCCGTCGACGCCGCCCGTCGTGCGCTCGTTTGCCGATGTCGTCGCGCTCGCCGGCGAGCGGCGCGAGGCCAAGCTCAAGGTGCATCTGGAAGAGCACGTGAGCCTGGTGCGGTTCGACGCCGACCAGATCGAGCTGCATCTGCTGCCCGGCGCGCCCAAGGAGCTCGGCAACGAGCTGCGCGAGAAGCTCAATGCCTGGACGGGCAAGCGCTGGATGGTGGCGCTCAGCTCCACGCCGGGCGAGCGGCCGCTGGGCGAGGTCGAGCGCGAACGCGCCAATGCCGAGCTGCGCGATATCGAGAAGCACCCCGCCGTCGCCGCGGTCCTGCAGCAATTCCCGGAAGCCAAGATCAGCGGCGTGCGGCCGCTGCCGGGCATCAAGACGGACGACACGGGGACAGGCTAACTTAGTGTGAATGCGCGAAGTCGTGAAGTCGTGAAATCGCCAAATCGTGAGACCGACTTCACCACTTCACGATTTCACGATCTCACGACATACGGAGCCACCATGGACCTCATGAAGATGATGAAGCAGGCCCAGGAGATCCAGGGCCGCATGCAGAAGATGCAGGAGGACCTGGCGGGCCTCGAAGTGGAGGGCCAGTCGGGCGCGGGGCTGGTCAGGGTCACGCTCAACGGCAAGTTCGAGGCGCGCGGCATCAAGATCGATCCGAGCCTGATCAAGCCGGACGAGCGGGAGATCCTCGAGGACCTGATCCTCGCGGCCTTCCAGGACGCCAAGAGCAAGGCCGAGGCCGCGGCGCAGGCCAAGATGCAGGAGCTGACCGGCGGCCTGCAGCTGCCCCCCGGCCTCAAGCTGTTCTAGTTACTCCCTCTCCCCGCGCTACGCCGACGCTTCCGCGTGCGCCATCAGCGCGGGGAGAGGGTCGGGGTGAGGGGC
>DATEVP010000183.1:0-5791 GCA_035258465.1 Hyphomicrobiaceae bacterium | reverse complement strand
GGGCGCGAGCGGCCGCAGCCGAAGGCGGAGCCGGAGCCTGGTTCGGGCACGGTTTGATCCATGGGGTCAGACCCTTCGCAAGCGCCCCTTCCTCGGTCGCCGAGCGTGCCAAGGGTCTGACCCCGCTGCGCCCGTGTCATGGGGTCAGACCCTTTGCGCGCGCCCCTTCGTCGATCACCAATCATGCTAAGGGTCTGACCCCGTTACGACCCCGTTACGCGCAAGGGCACTACACATGAGCAACGCTGATCCGGCAGCATCCCCCCGCATCGCCTTCGATGATTTCCTGAAGGTCGATATCCGCGTGGGCACCATCGTCGCCGCCGAGCCGGCGGCAGGCGCGCGCAAGCCGGCCTTCCTGCTCGGAATCGACTTCGGGCCCGCGATCGGCGTCAAGAAAAGCTCGGCCCAGATCACCGCGCACTACACGCCCGAGACGCTGATCGGCCGGCAGGTGGCGGCGGTGGTGAATTTTCCCCCGCGCCAGATCGGCAAGATCATGTCGGAGGTGCTCACCCTCGGCTTTCCCGACGCGGCGGGCGAGGTGGTCCTGATCGCACCGGAACGCCCCGTGCCCAACGGCGGCCGGCTCTACTGAGGGCGGGTAGGGTGCAATAGGCGTCAGCCGTATTGCACCGCTTGTCGCGAAAAGGAGCGGCGCAATACGCTTTCGCTATTGCGCCCTACGGCGGCATGGTTCACGTCGACGACAATGCCGGCGGGGCTACGACGCGCGCCAGCCGGTGAAAGCCCCAAAGTACGATGGGGCAAGCCAGGAGCGTGGCCGCGCCAAAATCGAACGCGGCAGCCGCCGTGCCCGCCCAGGTGGCGTATTTCCCGCCGAGCACCGGCCCGATCATCATGCCGAGATAGAACGTCGCGTAGAACAGGCCCATGCCGAATGCTCGCGTTGCCGGCTCCAGCACGATCGCGGGCAGGCTCATGATGGGACCGGCTGCCAAACCGCACACGAGCCCCAGCGCAACGATTGCTGGAACGATCGCGGGACCTCGCGGCACAAGCAGCAGCAGCATCGCAAAAACGATGCAGCACATGACGAGGACGAGATCGTGCCGTTTGCTGCGGTCCGCCAGAAAGCCGCCGAACGGAACGGAAATCGCCGACAGCCAAAGCACGATGCTCGTCGTTGAGCCAGCCTCCGTCATCGACCACCCCCGCTCGACGAGCATGCTGGGACCGAAGCTGAAAATCATCGCAAAGCCGATATTGTAAAGGGCCCAGATGAGCCCCGCGGCGATCACGGCAAGCGCTGTGTGGCGATCGAGGCGAATGCGAGCTGTTGGGCCGGCGGCCGGCGTAGCCGGCGGCTCGTAAATGGCGACAAGCAGCACCGCGCCCGCGGCAATCAGCGCCGTGACGGCGACATACGCCGCGCTCACGCCGTGGTCGGCGCCGATTGGCGGCAGCATCAGGAGGGAAGCGGCAATGCCGACCGGCCAGGAATTGACGAAAATGGCCATCGCCGTCGAGATCTCCCGGCCCGCAAACCAGTCGGCGACCATCTTCGTCATCAGGACGTTCAAGAGCACGCCGCCGGTGCCGGCGACCAGGCGGCCTGCGATCTGACCGCTCCATGACGGCAAGAACGCCATCATCAGGCCGCCCGAAAGCATCAGGACGAGACCCGCGCAAACGGTAGCCTTGTCACCGAACTTGTGGCCGATCGCTCCACCCGGCAGGGCGAGCGCAACCCCGGGCGCGAAATAGAGGCCGATCAGCAAGCCGACGTCGGCGAGCCCGACGCCGAAATCCCGGCTCAACAGCGGCGCAACCGAGGCGACGCTTTGAAACTGAACGGCCATGGTCGCGCGGACCACGAACAGAATCGCAAGGATGCTCCAGCGACCGCGCATGCTTCTCCACCGTTCTCAAGGTTCTTGTCAGATCAAGGGACTTTGAGGCTGAGCCCTTCACAGCGGCACGCGCATGGTGGCGCGCAGGCCGCCCATCGAGCTCTCGCCGAGGGCGATATCGCCGCCGTGGCTGCGGGCGATGTCGCGGGCGATCGCCAGTCCCAGCCCGGAATTGCCGGCCAGCTCGTTGCGCACGTGGTCGAGCCGGTAGAAGGGCCGGAACACGTTGTCGCGCTCGGCCGGCGGGATGCCCGGGCCGTCGTCGTCGATCTCGATGCGCAGCCAAATGTCCTCCGTCGCCGCGCGGATGATCACGGTGTCGCCGAAGCGCGCCGCATTGGTGACGAGATTGGTGACCGCGCGCTTGAAGGCCTGCCGCTTCAGCGGCAGCACCAGGTTCTGCCGCGGCTGGCGCATGCGCACCTCGATCGGGGTCCCCAAGTGCTCGGTCTCCTCCTGCACCTCCTCGAGCAGCTCGCTGACGTTGGTGGGCGCCGCCTCTTCGCCGCCGTCGCCCTTGGCGAAGGACAGATACTCCTCGAGCATGTGCTGCATCTCGTTGACGTCGGCCTTCAGCGCCTCGATTTCCGGGTTGTCGCCCAGCAATGCGAGCTCGAGCTTGAAGCGGGTCAGCACGGTTCTGAGATCGTGGCTGACGCCTGCCAGCATGTTGGTGCGCTGCTCGACATGGTGGCGGATGCGGTCGCGCATCTCGATGAACGCCTGCGCCGCCTGGCGCACCTCGCGCGCGCCCCTGGGCCTGAAGTCGGGCGGCACCGGCCGGCCCTTGCCGAAGGCGTCGGCGGCTTCGGCAAGCCGCAGGACGGGCCGGATCTGGTTGCGCAGGAACAGGATCGCCACCGTCAGCAGCACCACGGACGTGCCCACCATCCACATCAGGAAGATGTGCGAGTTGGAGACGGCGGCTTGCCCGCGCGGGGCGACGAAGCGCAGGTTCGCCTGATCGAGCTTGATGCGAATCTCCACGTGCCGCGACTGGCCGACGGTGTCGATCCAGAACGGGCGCTTGACGTTGGCGCGGATCTCATCGGAGAGGGCACGGTCGAGCAGATCGAAAAAGGGCTTGGGCTGCGGCGTCGGCAAGGTGCCCGGCGGCAGCACCGTGAGAGAGAGGCCGAACCGGTGCTGCGCCATATCGACCAGGCGGGCGGCCTCCTCCTTGCTGAAATTCGGCTGATACAAGTCGACGACGGCGGCAATGTCTCGCGCCATGAATTCCGAGAGCCGGCGCGTCACCTGGTTCCAGTGGCGCTCCATGAACGCGAACGCCACCACGCTTTCCAGCAGCACGATCGGCGCGATGATGATGATGAGCGCGCGGGCGTAGAGACCCTTGGGCGCCAGCTCGCCCAGCGCGTGCGAGGCGCGGGCCCAGAACGTCCTGGGCCGGCTCAGGCCGTCGACCAGCTTGCGCCAGATTTCACGGGTGTCGGGCATAGGCGAGCTCTGAGCCTCCTCGCGCACCTCTAATCGGTGTGGAGTATGTATCCCTTGCCTCGCACGGTTTGCAGGTAGACGGGATTGGCCGGGTCGCCCTCGATCTTGCGGCGCAGGCGATTGATCTGCACGTCGATGGCGCGCTCGCTTCCCGTGGACTCGTCCGCCGCCAGCTCGTGGCGGGCGATCGGCGTGCCGGGCCGCTGCGCGAACAGGCGCAAGAGGTCGCGCTCGCGCTCGGTGAGCTTGATGGTTTCATCCTTGCGCTTGAGCTCGCCGCGCCCGACGTTGAACGTGAAATCCCCCATCCGGATCTCCTCGCGTGGGCCGGAGGGGCCGCGCCCGCGCTTGAGGATGTTCTGCAGCCGCAACAGCAGCTCGCGCGGCTCGAAGGGCTTGGGGATGTAATCGTCGACGCCGATCTCGAGGCCTTCGATGCGCTGCTCGGGATCGGCGCGCGCGGTCAGCATGCAGATCGGGATGTTGGAGATGGATTTGAGGTCGCGGGCGAGATCGAGCCCGTTCTCGCCCGGCATCATCACATCGAGGATGACGACATCGAAGGCAAGTCCGCGCATGGAGGCGCGTGCGCTTTCCGCGTCGGTCGCCGTCGTAACCCGGAAGCCCGCCTCGAACAGGTAACGCGCCAGCAAATCGCGGATGCGGTGATCGTCGTCGACGATCAGGATGTGGGCGGCGTTGTCAGGGATTGGTTCCATGCGCTCAGGCGGCCGATCGGGCCGCTCATTGTTCCGGGTCCCCAGCGCCCGCTCCGACCGGTTCGGGCAGCAGCGGCGCGACCAAGGCCCGCTCCTCCTTGCTGATCATAGCAAACAAGAAGCGCGCCACTGTGGCGTCGTTGCCCGCGCCTGCGTGCGCCAGGGCCTGCCCGACGCGCTTGGCCTGCAGGCTGTCGAGGCGTGCGGCGAGCCCCGCCCCCTTGTCGGTTGGATAGAGCAGCCGCTGGCGGCGGTCGCTCTCCCCCGCCTTCTGGGCGATCCAGCCCTGGTCGATGAGCTCCTTGAGCACGCGCGCCAGGCTCTGCTTGGTGATCTTCAGGATCTCGAGCAGGTCCGCGACCCTGAGCCCGGGGTGGCGATCGACGAAGTGCAGCACGCGATGGTGCGCGCGGCCGAGACCGTATTCCGCGAGGACCGCGTCCGCCTCCCTGGTGAAATCGCGGTAGGCGAAGAACAACAGTTCGATGAAGGTCAGAAGATGCGGATCGGCGCCGGCCCTCGGCGACTTGCCTGCGGTTTGCTCAGCCGGTGCGCGATACCTGCTCGGGAGCGCGGAATTTACGTCAGCCATGTTGACTTATTTGGCCCCAATTGTTAGTGCTGGCAAGACATTTTACGGGCTTGTGCGCCGTCTGCGCCCTGCGTTCGCAGCGCTTGTATAGCCCGCAAATTGGGCAAATTTCGCCAGTTGTTGGGTCCGTAATGGGCCGGCGAGGTGACGAAGCCAAGCCCTCGCCCGGCATCGCTTCCGGGAGGATGCACCGCATGGCCGATCTCACCCCCTATCACGATCGCGATGGCTTCATCTGGTACGACGGCAAGCTCGTGCCCTGGCGTGAGGCCAATCTGCACGTGCTGAGCCACGCCCTGCACTATGCGAGCGCCGTGTTCGAGGGGGAGCGGGCCTACGGCGGGGTGATCTTCGAGCTGACCCAGCACAGCCAGCGGCTGGTGGAGGGCGCCAAGATCATGGACTTCGAGATCCCCTTCAGCGTGGCCGCGATCGACCGCGCCTGCCAGGAGGTGGTGAAGGCCAACAAGCTCACCGACTGCTACGTGCGCCCGATCGCCTGGCGCGGCAGCGAGATGATGGGCGTCTCGGCGCAGGCGACCAAGATCCATCTGGCGATCGCGGCCTGGGACTGGGGCTCCTACTTCCCCATGGAGCAGCGGCTCAAGGGCATCCGCATGACCATTGCCCAGTATCGCCGGCCCGATCCCGCAACCGCGCCCGCCAAGACCAAGGCTGCGGGCCTCTACATGATCTGCACGCTCGAGAAGCATCGCGCCGAGCGCATGGGATACTCCGACGCGCTGATGTACGACTGGCGCGGGCGCGTGGCCGAGTGCACCGGCGCCAACATCTTCCTGGTCAAGGACGGCGCGCTGCATACGCCGACGCCCGACTGCTTCCTCGACGGCATTACCCGGCGCACGGTGATCGGGCTTGCCAAGAAGCGCGGATTGCAGGTGATCGAGCGCACGATTCTGCCCGACGAGCTCGGCTCCTTCTCCGAGTGCTTCATCGTCGGCACCGCCGCCGAGGTGACGCCGGTGTCCGAGATCGGCCAGCACAAGTACACCCCCGGCAAGATCTGCGAGACCCTGATCAACGACTACTCCGCCGCCGTGCAGCCGAAAAAGGTGGCGGCGGAGTAATTTAGGGTCAGACCCTGCGGGTCTGACCTAACCACCCAACGTTCCCCATTCCATATGGGG
>DATEVP010000182.1:0-4349 GCA_035258465.1 Hyphomicrobiaceae bacterium | reverse complement strand
CAGAGCTCGAGCTCACCGGGAAGCCGAGCGACCAGGCCCTGCTCTCTTTCCACCAACACGCGGATCTCGGTCAGGCGGCGCGCGGCGGCATTGGCATTGTTGAAGTCGCGCTCGGCCTGGCCGACGACCGTGACCAGAGTGCCGCCGAGGACAGCCGCAACGATCAGCGCCGGAAGGGTGGCGGCTGCCAGCACGAGCAGCGCTTTGGTGCCGAGGCTCTTGGTTATCTTGCGAGGCATGAATCGGATCATTTTGCTCCGACCAGTCGCGCTGCATCGATGACGCGCCTGACCTCGTCGGGCGCATCCTTGCGGAAGGCAAGGTGCAGCTGGAGCGCGAGCTTCAGCTCGCATGCGACCACACTGAGCTTGCTGCGGATCGGCAGGTCGTGAGCCGTCGATATGTAGCTGATGGCGCCTGGCGCCTGCGCCACGATGATCGCCGTCTGGTTGGCGTTCTGGACGGTGCGCAGATCGGGCGCATAGGAAATTTCCAGCGCCTCCTGGATCATCCGATGCGGCGAGCTGGTAGGCTCGCCAACAACGAGCACCGATTGATTGGCGCCTCCGAGCTCCGACCAGTTCTTGATCCGGCCGGAGAAGAGCCCGGCGAGCTGATCGTTGCTCAGGGACTTGAGCGGATTGCTCGGGTGGACGATGATTTGCACGTAGGCGTTTGCAACGTGCGTGCCGACGAAATCCTGCAGGTTGACGAGCCCGGGCTGCTTCTTGTTGAGGACCTCGGCGATGTCTTCGAGCGGCTCCGCGAGCATGGCAATGTCCGCCCTGGCTTCGACAAGATCCCTGAGGCCATGGCTGGTGCTGCTCGGCAGGATCGAGAGCTGAACGCCCGCCAGCTTCTCGATCTCGGCCTGATGCGGCCGCATGAGCCCGAACGTCACGGTGGTGGCACCGTGGACTTTCACGTCCGCGGCGGCAGGGCCGGGCAAGGATAGAATGAGCGTCGCGAGAGCTGCGGCTGAAACGAACCGCCGAATGCCAGTCATGTTTGAGCCCGCCAGAGATGGTCGCGCATCGGCGGGTATGATGCACTAATCCTAATTTGTGGTTGTGAGACGCGGTTAATTTTTGGTGGCTTGCAAAACAAAAGGGCGGCCACGGTGGCCGCCCTCCCATGCGTGCGTTCTGCGCCCGGCTAGACCGAGTAGTACATGTCGAACTCGACCGGGTGCGGGGTCATCTCGAAGCGCTCCACCTCGGCCATCTTCAGCTCGAGGTAGGCGTCGATCATGTCGTCGGTGAAGACGCCGCCCTTCTTCAGGAAGTCGCGGTTCTTGTCGAGGGTGTCGAGCGCCTCGCGCAAGGACCCGCACACGGTCGGGATCCTGGCGAGCTCCGCCGGCGGCAAGTCGTAGAGGTTCTTGTCCACCGCCTCGCCGGGGCTGGTCTTGTTCTGGATGCCGTCGAGGCCCGCCATCAGCATGGCCGCCCAACCGAGATAGGGATTGGCGGCGGGATCGGGGAAGCGCACCTCGACGCGCTTGGCCTTGGGGCTCGTCACCACCGGGATGCGGCAGGACGCCGAGCGGTTGCGCACCGAGTAGGCCAGCAGCACCGGGGCCTCGTAGCCCGGCACCAGGCGTTTGTAGGAGTTGGTGGTCGGGTTGGTGAAGGCGTTGATGGTCTTGGCGTGCTTGAGGATGCCGCCGATGTAGTAGAGGCAGGTGTCCGACAGGTCAGCGTACTTGTTGCCGGCGAACACCGGCGTCGAGCCCTTCCAGATCGACTGGTGCACGTGCATGCCCGAGCCGTTGTCGCCGAACACGGGCTTCGGCATGAAGCACACGGTCTTGCCGTAGGCCTGGGCCACGTTCTGGCACACGTACTTGTAGATCTGCATGGCATCGGCGCTCTGCACCAGCGGGCAGAACTTGATGCCGAGCTCGTGCTGGGCGGAGGCCACCTCATGGTGGTGCTTCTCGACGACCACGCCCATCTCGGCCATCACCGAGAGCATCTCGGAGCGGATGTCCTGGGCGCTGTCGACCGGCGGCACGGGGAAATATCCCTGCTTGGTGCGCGGGCGGTGGCCGAGGTTGCCCATCTCGTAGTCGGTGCCGGTGTTGGACGGCAGCTCGGCGCTGTCGATCTTGAAGCCGGTGTTGTAGGGGTCGGTGCTGAAGCGGATGTCATCGAAGATGAAGAACTCCGCCTCCGGGCCGAACACCGCCACGTCGCCGATGCCCGTCTGCTTGAGATAGGCCTCGGCACGCTTGGCGATGGAGCGCGGATCGCGCTCATACATCTCGCCGGTCGAGGGCTCGAGCACGTCGCAGAAGATCGCCATGGTCGTCTGGGCGAAGAACGGGTCGATGTGCGCGGTCGGGGGGTCCGGCATCAGGGTCATGTCGGAGGCCTCGATGCCCTTCCAGCCCGCGATCGAGGAGCCGTCGAAGGCAAAGCCGTCCGCGAACATGCCCTCGTTGACGCACGAGCCGTCCGCCGTGACGTGCTGCATCTTGCCTTTGGTGTCGGTGAAACGAAGGTCGAGGAACTTGGCGTCCTTGTCCTTCATCATCTTGAGCACGTCGCCTGCGTTCTTTGCTCTGTCAGCCATTGCTACTCCCCTGTCATCAACGCATATGGAATTGGTGGTTGCTGCGCCCGTCCGGCTTCACCTGCCTGGAAAAATCCCCGGACCGGCTGCTGCGGTGTCAGATCGCGTCCGAACCCGTCTCGCCGGTGCGAATGCGGATGGCTTCCTCGACGGTGGAGACGAAGATCTTGCCGTCGCCGATGCGTCCCGTCTTGGCCGCCTTCTGGATGGCCTCGAGCGCCTTCGGCAGCATCTCGTCGCCGAGCACCACCTCGATTTTCACCTTGGGCAGGAAGTCGACCACGTATTCCGCCCCGCGGTAGAGCTCGGTGTGGCCCTTCTGGCGGCCGAAACCCTTGGCCTCAATGACCGTAATGCCCTGCAGGCCGATCTCCTGCAGAGCCTCCTTCACCTCGTCGAGCTTGAAGGGCTTGATGATGGCTTCGATTTTCTTCATGCGTGCCTTCACCTCCCGACCGGCCGGTCTCGCGGTCCGCTTGCGCTTTCTTAAGCATGCCGCGTGCCAAGGTTTACGCGGCAACAAAAGGCTAGGCAACAAAGGACTTCTGCGTATCTACAGGGCAACCTGCGGGCGCGGGGGTCCTGAATCTGCTTGCATGGCGGGCAATTGCACAAATTTTCAGCGCACCGGATTTTGCTCCACCAGCTGCCTCAAGCCTCGGTTTTTGATGGGTTGGCGCCCGGGGGCATGCAGGCGCATGATGGCGCGGGGGCCTGGAGCAGACGCCGCTGGAGACACGATTGGCGGGCAACGAACTGCTCACCGCAGCCGAGATGGGCCGCGCCGACCGCCTGGCTGCGGAGCGCGGCGTGTCCGGGCTCGTCCTGATGGAGAATGCCGGCCGGGCCGTCGCGGAGGCCGCGGTCGCGCTCGCCCCGCGCGCTGGCGCGACCATCGCCGTGGCGTGCGGGCCCGGCAACAATGGCGGCGACGGGTTCGTGGCGGCGCGGCTGCTGCGCGAGCAGGGATACGCCGTGCGGCTCGGCCTGCTCGGCCACAGCGATGCGCTGAAGGGCGATGCGGCCGAGATGGCGGCGCGCTGGGGTGATGCCGAGCCGCTGGGTGCCGCGACGGTTGCCGGCGCCGATGTCATCGTCGACGCCCTGTTCGGTGCGGGGCTTGCCCGGCCGCTCCAGGGCGCGGCAGCCGAAGTAGTGGCCGCGATCAACGCCTCGGGCAAGCCGGTCGTTGCGGTCGATGTGCCGAGCGGCCTCGACGGCACCACCGGCGCGGCTGCGGGTCCCGTGGTGCAGGCCACCTGCACCGTCACCTTCTTCCGCCTGAAGCCCGGCCATCTGCTGCTGCCGGGCCGGGCGCTGTGCGGCGAGGTGCGGCTCTCCGACATCGGCATCCCCGATGCCGTGCTCGCCGAGGTTGGCCCCGCGACCTTCGTCAACCGCCCCTCGCTCTGGCGCGAGCATTTTCCTCAGGTGCGGCTCGACGGGCACAAATACACGCGCGGGCATGCCGTGGTGGTCTCAGGCGCAGCGGAGACCACGGGCGCGGCACGGCTCGGCGCACGCGGCGCGCTGCGCATCGGCGCCGGCCTTGTAACGGTTGTCGGCAATGGGGCGGCGACGGCGGTCAACGCCACGCACCTGACCGCGGTCATGGTGAAGGCCCTGGCGAACGACCGCGCGCTGTAGGAATTCCTCGCTGACGAGCGGCGCAATGCCGTGCTGATCGGCCCCGGTGCCGGTGTCGGGGCGCAGACCGCGGCCACCGTTCTGACTGCGCTCGCCTCGCCCGCCGCCGCCGTGCTCGATGCCGA
>DATEVP010000181.1:0-3920 GCA_035258465.1 Hyphomicrobiaceae bacterium | reverse complement strand
CCGAGCTGGGCCGCGATCTCGCCTGCGCGCGCGTAGGCCGCCGCGGCGCGATCGTGCGTGCCCGCCTTGGCGAAGTTCGGCGCGCATTGATTGAGCGCGCCAAGCTCCAGTTTCGGGCTGCGGCGCTCGCGATAGTGGCGGGCTCTGAGTTCCGTCATCTCCGCCTTCGCCAGTTTGTCATGGGGAGATAGCTCCGCCGCCCGGGTGAACTGCTCCCAGGCCGTTTCGACATCGCCGAGCGCGAGCGCCAGCTCGCCCAGGTAGCGCGCCGCCTCCGCATCGTCGGGGTTGTAGCGGAGGGCCGTTTCCCACGCGCTCTTGGCTCCGGCCGTGTCGGAGCGCGCGTCGGCAATTTTGCCCAGCACGAGCAGCGCGGTTGCCGTCTGCAGGCCGGCGTTGGCCACGTACATGCCGCCGATCTTGCTGAGCTCGGTCAGCCGATGCTCCGCGCGGGCGGCCTCGCCCCGATCGAGCTCGGCCAGCGCCTGCTTGAAATCGCGAAAGAAGGGATGGTTGGGTTTCCGCGGCAAGGGTTGCGCGTATCTGATGTGACGGATGACGGCCGTGCGTGCCTCCCTGATGGCCGCCGCCTCATCCTCGAGATATTCCAGCAGCCGCTTGACCATCTGCCCCTTGGAGAAGCGATAGGCCTTCCATAGGCCATAGACGTAGGCCCCGATGGCCAGCACGGCGGCGCCGACCACCAGCCAGGCCTTCGTGCCATAGCCATTGACGTCGATCAGCGACCATGCAGGGCTTGCCAGGAGCCACAGCTGCCCGTCCACCATCTGCCTCTCCCCACTCCGAGCGCGATGAAATGCCAGCGTGCGATCTGCTCAGTGGACCTATCGTCCGTCGCGGCGCGGTAGAAATCAAGCGCGGCGAGGGGGCCACGCTGGGTCTCGGTCAAAACCTGGAATGAAGAGCAGGAGGGCGGAGCGCGTGAGCGATGGGCCGCTGCTTCGCCTGGCTCAATGCAGCATGAACAACAGGTAGGCGGCGGCCGCCAGGATCGGCAGCGCGATGATCGCGAGCCGGAGGCTCAGGGGTGTTGCTTTCGGCGGGGGCACGTAAATGCGAAGGGCGCTCACGTCCTCGCCGAGCTCCTCCAGGCTGTCGCGCATCGCCATCATGCCGCCGAGGTCGCCGACGATCTTGTAGTTGTCGAAGGCACGCCGCAATGACGCCGGCGCCTGCACGCCGTTGCCGAGCTGGGCCGCGATCTCGCCGGCGCGAGCGTAGGCGGCCGCGGCACGGTCGTGCACGCCGGCCTTGGCGAAGTTCGGCGCGCACTGATTGAGGGCGCCGAGCTCGAGTTTCGGGCTGCTGCGCTCGCGATAGTGCCGGGCTCTCAGCTCCGTCGTCTCCGCCTTGGCGAGCTTGTCATCGGGAGCGAGCTCCGCCGCCCGGGCAAACTGCTCCCAGGCGAAATCGGCCTCGCCCAAGGCCAGGGCCATCTCGCCCAGATGCCGCGCCGCTTCCGCTTCTTGCGGGTTGTAGCGCAGGGCGGCTTCCCACGCGCTCTTGGCTCCCGCGGCGTCCGACCGCGCGTTGGCAATTCTGCCCAGCACCAGCAGGGCGGTTGCCGCCTGCAGGCCGGCATTGGCCACATAGATGGAGCCGACCTTGCTGAGCTCGGTGAGGCGCTGCTCCGCGCGCACGACCTCGCCCCGATCGAGCTCGGTCAGGGCGTGCTTGAAGTCGCGATAGAACGGATGGTCGGGTTTCTTGGGCAGGGGCTCGGCATATCTGACGTGACGGATGACGGCCCTGCGGGCTTCCTTGAGCGCCGCGGCGTCATCCTCCAGATACTCGAGCAGCCGCTTGGCGATTTGCCCTCTGGAGAAGCGGTAGGCCTGCCAGAAGCCATAGGCGCAGCCGCCGACGGCCAGCACGAGCGCGCAGACCAGGAGCCAGTACATGGTGCCGTAACCGTTGAAGTCGGTCAGGGACCATGGCTGGCCGGCAAGGAGCCACAGCTGCCCCTGCATCGTTTACCTCTTCCCGACTTTGCCCTCGGTTAGGTGCAGGAAAGTAACGCATCTCCTCCGGAGACCGATGGCCGGCCTGGGCTTGAGGTAAATGGCGCGCGGGAAGCGCCCAGTTTCTGGTAAACTCAGCCACTTTCCCAGTGCGCGAGGCGACATGAGCACCAGCGACGAGAGCAGCGGCGACCGCGGCTTCCTGCGCGGCTTGCAGACCTACGGCGACCGCGACTTTTCCATCTACATGCGCCGCGCGTTCGCCAGGTCGATGGGCTATTCGGCCGACGAGCTGGCCCGCCCGGTGGTCGGCATCGCCTTCACGCATTCCCGGTTCAATCCCTGCCACCGCCACTTCCCCGAGCTGCTGGACGCCGTGAAGCGCGGCGTTGCCGCGGCCGGCGGCCTGGCGCTGGAGTTCCCAACCATCTCGCTGCACGAGTCGACGCTCGCCCCCAACTCCATGAAGTTCCGCAACCTCATGGCCATGGACACCGAGGAGATGATCCGCGCCCAGCCCATGGATGCCGTCGTGCTGATGGGCGGCTGCGACAAGACCGTGCCGGCCCAGCTCATGGGCGCCGCCAGCGCCGGCAAGCCCGCCATTGAGCTGATCGGCGGCCCGCAGATGACCTCGCGCTACAAGGACGACCGGGTCGGCGCCTGCACCGACTGCCGCAAGTTCTGGACGCAGTATCGCGCGGGCAAGCTCGGGCAGGCCCAGATCGAGGAGGTCGAGGGGCGCCTGGTCACCACCGCCGGCACCTGCGCCGTCATGGGTACGGCCTCCACCATGGCGGCCATCGCCGAGGCGCTGGGCATGACGCTGCCGGGCACCGCCGCCATCCCCGCCGTGCACGCCGACCGTCTGCGCGCCGCCGAGGCCACCGGCGCCCGCGCCGTGGCGCTCGCCCGCTCCAACCTGACGCCCGACAAAATCATGACCGCCGGCGCCATCGAGAACGCGGCGCGCGTTCTGCTCGCGCTGGGCGGCTCCACCAACGGCGTGATCCACCTGGCCGCCATCGCCGGCCGCCTGGGCCTCAGGCTCGACCTCGAGCGTCTCAACGCACTCTCCGACACGACGCCTGTGCTCGTCGCCGTGAAGCCCGTCGGCAACGAGTTCTACATGGAGGATTTCTTTGCCGCCGGCGGCGTCGGCGCCGTGCTGCGCGAGCTCAAACCCCTGCTCCATCTCGACGCCCTCACCGTCACCGGCGAGACGGTTGGCGAGCGCCTCGCGGCCGAGGAGGGCGCCTACGTCGACCGCCGCGTCATCAAGCCGGCCTCCGACCCGCTGGAGCCCCAAGGCGGCATCGTCGCGCTGTTCGGCTCGCTCGCCCCCGACGGCGCCATCATCAAGCGCTCTGCCGCAACGCCGGCGCTGTTCGAGAAGACCGCGCGCGCGATTGTGTTCTCTTCGCTCGATGACATGGCCGCGCGCGTCGACGACCCGGCGCTCGACGTCACCGCCGACGATATCCTGGTGCTGCAGAACGCGGGGCCGCGCAGCCCCTCCGCCATGCCCGAGGCCGGCTTCCTGCCGATCCCCAAGAAGCTGCTGGCGGCCGGCGTCAAGGACATGCTGCGCCTTTCCGATGCGCGCATGTCGGGCACCGCCTACGGCACCATCATCCTGCACGTCGCGCCCGAGGCGGCGATCGGCGGCCCCCTGGCCCTGGTCAGGACCGGCGATCGGATCGCTTTGAGCGTCAAGAACCGCAAGCTCGACCTGCTCGTCGACGACGCCGAGCTGGCCAAGCGCCGCGCGAGCCAAGGTGTCAGACCCTCAGGGTCTGACACCATCTCTCTGCGCGGCTACGACAAGCTCTTCCGCGAGAGCGTGCTGCAGGCCCCCGACGGCTGCGACTTCGACTTCCTGCGTCGGGGTCAGACCCCGCTGGTCTGACCCCCGAGAAGGTGGATGACCTCCATGCC
>DATEVP010000180.1:0-10027 GCA_035258465.1 Hyphomicrobiaceae bacterium | reverse complement strand
TGGGTGATCCCGCCAGCCATGAGCTGCCTCGCCTGGCTGTGGCTGTTCGATCCTTCCTACAGCGCCTTCAATTGGATCTTCGCGCTGTTCGGCCTCGGCCCGGTGTCCTGGACCGGCGACACCAACTGGGCGCGCTTCTCGGTCATCCTCATCAATATCTGGATCGGCGCGCCGTTCTTCATGATCATGTACCTGGCCGCGCTCAAGTCGGTGCCCGAGCAGCTCTACGAAGCGGCGGAGATCGACGGCGCCAACTGGTGGCAGCGCATGTGGTACGTGACGCTGCCGATGATGCGCAACATCATCGCCATCACGGCGCTGTTCTCGCTGATCGTCACCTTCGCCAATTTCGACATCGTGCGCATCATCACGGCCGGTGGCCCGATCGACACGACGCACGTGTTCGCCACCTGGTCGTTCTGGCTCGGCATTCAGGGCGGCGATATCCCGCTCGGCGCCTGCGTCTCGCTGTTCATGATTCCCATCCTGGCGGTCGCGGCCACGTTCATCCTGCGCGACATCACCCGCCGAGGGAGTGAAGTGTGACCGCGGTCGCGACAATACCAAGCGCCAAGGGCGCCGCCTCGCGTGCCAAGCTGGGCAGCATGAGCCGCGACCGCATCTGGGCGCTGCGCTGGTCCTACTTCTTCCTGGTGCTGTTTGCGATCTTCTTCCTGCTGCCGCCCGTCTACATGATGATCACGTCGCTGAAGACGAGCAACGAAATCTCGGCGGCGACCAGCCCGTGGTGGGTCTACCATCCGACCCTGGAGAACTACCGGGGGCTTCTGACTTCGCCGGAGTATCTGACGTTCTTTCGCAACTCCGCCATCGTCTCCGTCGTGGTGGTCACGCTCACCATGCTCATCAGCATACCGGCCGCTTTTGCCCTATCGCGCATGCACTTCTGGGGCTCGGCGACCTTGGCAACGGGCGTCTTCCTCACCTATCTGATCCCGGAGACGCTGCTGTTCCTGCCGCTCTTCAAGATGTTCGCCATGTTCAAGGAGGCGACCGACATCGAGCTGATCAACCGCTGGTGGGTGCTGCTGATCCTCTACCCGACGCTGACCGTGCCGTTCTGCACCTGGATCATGATCGGCTACTTCGCCTCGATCCCCAAGGAGCTGGACGAGGCGGCGCTGATCGACGGCGCCAGCTGGCTGCAGACGCTGACGATGATCTTCATCCCCGTGGCGCTGCCCGGCATCATCGCCGCGATGATCTTCGCCTTCACGGTGAGCTGGGCGCAGTTCCTCTATCCCCTGGCCTTCACCACCTCGGTCGACCAGCTGGTCCTGCCGGTCGGCATCATCACCTCGCTGGTCAAGGCCGACGTCTACAACTGGGGGCAGATCATGACCGGTGCGCTGCTCGGCGCCGCGCCCCCGCTCATCATCTATGCCTTCCTGATGGACTATTACATCGCCGGGCTGACCTCCGGCGCGACGAAGGGCTAAAGGAGCCATGGCGGAAGTCAAGCTGCGCAAGATCGTCAAGAGCTACGGCGAGGTGGAAGCCGTGCGGGGCATCGACCTCGACATCGCCGACCACGAGTTCGTGGTGCTGGTGGGCCCCTCCGGCTGCGGCAAGTCGACGACGTTGCGCATGATCGCGGGCCTGGAGGACATCACCGGCGGCGAGGTTCTGATCGGCGGGGACGTCGTCAACGACGTGCCGCCGAAGGACCGCGACATCGCCATGGTGTTCCAGAACTACGCGCTCTACCCGCACATGACGGTGTTCCAGAACATGTCGTTCGGGCTGCGGCTCAAGCGCTATCCCAAGAAGGAGATCAAGAAGCGCGTCGACGAGGCCGCGCGCATCCTCGACATCACGGAGCTGCTCGACCGCAAGCCCAGGCAGCTCTCCGGCGGGCAGCGCCAGCGCGTGGCCATGGGCCGCGCCATCGTGCGCAACCCGAAGGTGTTCCTGTTCGACGAGCCGCTGTCGAACCTGGACGCCAAGCTGCGCGTGCAGATGCGCACCGAGATCAAGAAAGTGCACCTGCAGGTGCGCACGACGACGGTCTATGTCACCCACGACCAGATCGAGGCCATGACGCTCGCCGACCGGGTCGTGGTGATGAATGGCGGGCGCATCGAGCAGGTCGGGACGCCGCACGAGCTCTATCATACGCCGCAGACGCGCTTCGTTGCGGGCTTCATCGGCTCGCCGGCCATGAACTTCATTCCCTGCCAGATGGAGGAGGCGTCCGGCGGCCTCAGCGTCCGACTGGCCGAGGGTTTGTTCTTCCCGGTTCCGCAGACCCGCGCCGATCGCTACCGGAGTCATGCGCGCAACGGCAAATTGCTGCTGGGGCTCCGGCCCGAGCACATCACCGAGGCGCGGCCGCACATGGAGCCGGGAATGGTGCCGTTCGAGGCCAGGCTCGACGTTACCGAGCCGATGGGGATGGAGACGCTGGTCTATTTCCCGTTGAACGGCGCGCAGGTGTGCGGCCGGGTGAACCCGCAGGCCGGCGCGCGCGACGGCGCGCCCCTGCGCATGGCCGCGGACCTCAACAACATGCACCTGATCGACGACGCCACGGGCCGCGTGATCTAGTGCTTGCTGTCATTCCCGCCAAGCGAAGCGCTGAGCGGGAATCCAGCGGCAAACGCCACCGTGTCGATCGGGGCTGGATTCCCGCTTTCGCTGACGCTCCGCGGGAATGACGGCGCGGGCGCGGCTGGCGATCACTCAATCGGTAATGTTCCGGTAATGAGTCCGCCCAGATCTCGACACACCCGTGATGTCGCCTGCCATGGCAGACTGCAGCAGGCGGAGACACGGCGATGAAGCTCCTACCCTCGATGGCGATGCTCGCACTCGTTGCCGGACTGTCCGGCTCGGCTGCCGCGCAATTGCCCTTGCCCTTCGGCGGACCGCAAAGACCGGAGAACGGCAAGATGCCGCAATGCACCAAGGCGTACGTGAAGTCGGTGGAGGACCAGATCAAGGCGATGGAGAAGCTGCGCGCCACAGGCCCTGAATTCGTCGGGCAGATCTGCACGCTGATCGAGTCGGGCAGCACGTGGCTCGGCGGCGAGCTTCCCGACAGCGTGCGCAAGCAGATCAAGGGCATGCTCGGCGTCGACGTCGATATGCGGTTCATCAAGGCGCAGTGCCGCCTGGGCCAGGGCAACCTCGACCGCGAGGTGATGACGGAGATCGGCTACCTCAAGTCCGAGCTCATGCGCTGCAACGACAGCATTTGAACCGGGCCAGGCATCAGCCGCCGCCCGGTTCTCGAGGGCTTGCCGCCCGTGCCGCGGTCGCCTGGCAGGACGGCCTCGACCCGGCACAATTTCCTGCCTACGCTATGGTTTGGACGCTCAAGGGCCAAACACTCAAGGAACGACATGCCGAAACGGATCACCGCCCTCCTCGCCGTGCTCGTGCTGGCGGTGACCGTTTTGCTCGGGCGGCCGGCGCGGGCCGAGGACGAGCACGCGGATCTGCTCTTGGTGCTGTCGGCCGACATCTCGCGCAGCGTCGATGAGCGCAAGTTCAGGCTGCAGCGCGAAGGCTATGCCAATGCGCTGGTCGACCCGCGCGTGCTCCGCGCCATGACGGCGGGGCCGAAGGCGCGCATCGCGCTCACCTTCATGGAATGGGCGTCGGACGGGGACCAGGTGGTGGTCGTCGATTGGACGCCGGTCGGCAGCCGCGAGGAGGCGGAGGCGGTCGCCAAGCGCGTGCGCGAGGCGCCGCGGGCGTTCATGGGCCGCACGTCGATCAGCACGGGGATAGATGCCGGCATGGCGCTGCTGGCGCGCTGCCCCTTCCAGGCCCCGCGCCGCGTCATCGACGTGTCGGGCGACGGCACGCACAACAGCGGGCGCCCCGTGACGACGGCGCGCGACGAGGCGATCGAGAAGGGCGTGACCATCAACGGCCTCGCTATTCTCAGCCAAGTGCCGCTGCCGACCAACCCATTCCACACGAATCCCCCCGGCGGGCTCACGCTCTACTACGAGACCAACGTGATCGGCGGCCCCGGCGCGTTCGTGGTGGAGGCGGAAGGTTTCGAGGCGTTCGGCCAGTCGCTGATCTCCAAGCTGATCAAGGAGATCGCGGAGGTGGGCCGCCGGCGGGGTTGAGGTGGTGGGGACGGCGTGTCTTACGTCGCCTGCCGATTTGAGGCGCGTAAACAGGGAAAGGATACTGGCAGCACTACGGGATCTCCGACGGATGCTCCGTCGGGAGCACGTCGCCATCGCCTATGTGCAGTTCACCGATAATATCCATAAGGATGTCGGGCCGCTCTCTAAGGGGAAAAGGAATGAAGAGGTCGACGAAGTCTTCCGGATAGGACCGATACCGACGCAGCAGAAACGCATTCCCCTCCTCTGTCTGAAGATAAGCGCAACGAATCGGGCCGAGGTCATCTTCATCATCCTTGATGTCGAAGCGAAACTGGCGAGCCAAATCGTCAAGCCGACGCCGGAGAGCAGCGATCGGTACGAAATCGGTGCGGCGCGTAATCGATGGTCTAAGCTGTCGCAGCATTGCGACCGTCCATTCTCATTGATTTACCTGAGTGATTGTCACCGCGATGCAGGCGAGACTGCCCCTCACCTGCACACCTGGATCGCCGGCGCGCCAAAGGCACAAGCCGCCCGGAAACGGTTGCACGTACGTTGGTTGAACTAATGTTGTGAATTCGATCCCGCGCGCACCCGATGGCAGCGACCCTCGATAGGCTTTTGCGCTGGCAATTGGGGAAAACGCTCCGCCAGACTGTCGCGCGCCCTTCCCGCATATCTCCCGAGTCTGCATCTGCCGCTGCGCGTCCGCCGTCGATTGTGTTGGCGATTCCAGCCTGTGGTAGGTGCCGTTCACGCGCCCCGCCCCGGTTCCCCTTTCGGCGAATCGGGAGGTTATCATGCGCGCGACAGCTGACAAGATTGTCAGCCCACGCCGAAATGAAACGGTACGCGAAGTTCATCGCTTCTCAGCCGTACAGCGGCTCACGAAGTTCCTACACTGCATCGTCGGCCATAAGCTTTTCGTTACCCGGAAGGCGCACCTGCCTGCCTCGACAACCGGCGCGTGCAGATTGCGTTCCTTGGGTGGCGGGCTGGCCACATATTGGTTGGCGAATAAGGCAAGTCAAGGAAAGCATGGAAAATCAATGTGTTAAACCTCGTTCGGCATGCCATATGCCAAACCTACGCTCAAGCTTCGCGGGCGGCCAGCTTCGTTGGGCCGGTGGCGTGGATTCCGCGTGCGGGGACGTCACCTCTCCGCCAGGAGGGCCTGGAGATCGATGCGGTCGCGGCGCATTTTGAGGTAGCCGTCCGGCGTCACCGGCCATTCCTCGCGCGGCTTGTCGCGGTAGAGCTCGACGCCGTTGTCGTCGTAGTCGCGCAGGTAGAGCGCCTCGCTGACGCCGTGGTCGCTGGCACCGTCGAGCTGGATGCCGGCGGCGAGCACGCGGCGCAGCGCATCGGCGAGCAGCGCGCGCGTCGGGTAGACGATCGCCAGGTGATAGAGGCCGGTGGTGCCGGGCGCGGGCGGACGGCCGCCGGCGCTCTCCCAGGTGTTGAGGCCGATGTGGTGGTGATAGCCGCCGGCGGAGAGGAACGCCGCCTCCTTGCCGCGCCGCTCCATCAGCTCGAAGCCCAGCACGTCGCAGTAGAAGGAGAGCGCGCGATCGAGGTCGGCGACTTTCAGGTGCACGTGGCCGATGCGCACGCCGTCCGCGATCGGCCGGGCAGGCTTGTGATCGGCGAGCGGCTGCAGGCGCTCAGGCGACGCGGTCACGGCGTTGCTCGCGAGGTTGCGGGGGTGGAGGATGTCCGCCCCGATCGAGATCCTCAGCCGACCGGCGTCCAGGTGCCGTCGGGATTGCGGCAGGCGGTGCCGCGCATCTGCTGCGGCCGGCCGTCGATATAGACCTTGTGCACGTAGTCGCGGCAGTCGTATTCGCCGCGGCGATAGGGCGCCTCGGCGACCACCTCGCCGTAGCGGCCGTTGTCGGGGTTGCGCCAGCGCACCGGCCGGCCCGGCTGCCCGCGCTCCCAGGCGTCCATCTCTGCCTGCTGCGCAAGCTGGCGGTCGCGCTGATCGAGCTTGCGGCCGATCTCGTTGCCGACGATGCCGCCGACCACGGCGCCGGCGAGGGTCGCCGCCACGCGGCCGCCGCCCCTGCCGAACTGATTGCCGATCACGCCGCCCGCAACCGCGCCGACCAGCGTGCCGGCATCCTGCTTGCTGGCGTCGGGCCCACAGGCCACGAGCGCGAGCGGCATGGCGAGCGCCACGCACAGCGTCGAACGTCTCATCGAAAAACCTCCCGTCGAGCGTACGCTCACGAACGCCCATCACATGCCGAACGGCATACCACGGCACGCTCCGTCGGTTGCAAGTCGGCAACGCGATTCGGGCAAAAGTGCGGCTCCGTGGCCACGGTTCAGCTCATTTCGATCACTTCATGAATCGTGAGGTCGTGAGGTCGTGAAGTGGTGAGATCGTAAGTTGATTTCGCCATTTCACCAGTTCAGGCGGCAAGGGGCAGGGTGAGGCGGGCGCTCAGGCCCCCTAGGTCCGACCGGGTGAGCTCTAACTTGCCGCCGTAGGAATGGGCGAGGTCGGCGACGATGGAATGGCCGAGGCCGGAGCCGGGCTTGGTCTCGTCGAGGCGGCGGCCGCGGATCACGGGGTCGCACATCTGCTCGGGCGTGAGGCCCGGTCCGTCGTCGTCGACGCGAATCTCGAGCCAGTTGCCGTCGGCAAGGGAGGGCATCGGCGTCACCGACATGGCAACCCTGCCGCGCGCCCACTTGGAGGCGTTGTCGAGCAGGTTGCCCAGCATCTCCTCGAGGTCCTGCCGCTCGCCCTGGAAGCGGGCGCCCGGGGGGCAGTCCAAGGCAAAGGCGAGCAGCTTGTCGCGATGAATGCGCTCGAGCGCGCGCATGATGGATTCGCCCACCGGACGCACCTCGGTGATGCGGCCGATGACGCCGATGCGCGCGGCCATGCGCGCGCGGTCGAGATAGAGATTGATCTGGGAGGCCATCAGCTCGGACTGCTCGATCACCTTGCGACCGAGCGGGCTCGCATCGTCGCGAGCCTCGTTGGTGATGACGGCGAGGGGGGTCTTGAGCGCGTGGGCGAGGTTGCCCACGTGCGTGCGCGCGCGCTCGACGATGTCCTGGTTGGACTTGAGGAGGGCGTTGAGCTCGTGCTGCAGCGGCTCGATTTCCTGCGGCAGCGCGACGTCGAGCCGGGCCGCCTCGCCGGAGCGGATGGCGGCGAGCCCCTTCTCCACCTTGTGCAGCGGAAAGAGGCCGAAGCGGATCTGGAACAAGGTGACGGTGACGAGCCCGACTCCGGCCAGCGCCAGCGCCAGCGTCAGGCGCGCGCTGAAGGTGCTGAGACTCGTCTCCACCTCGCCCCACGTGCCGGCGACGGCAACCGAGTAGCGCTGGGCATTCTTGCCTTCGCCGAACACATAGACGGTCTCGGCGACACGCAACTTCTGCTCGAGAGGGCCGTCGAGGTTCGCCCAGCGCACCTCCCGA
This sequence comes from Hyphomicrobiaceae bacterium, assembly GCA_035258465.1. GTDB lineage: Bacteria > Pseudomonadota > Alphaproteobacteria > Rhizobiales > Hyphomicrobiaceae > AWTP1-13. The sequence continues at coordinate 2,495 of DATEVP010000180.1, read as the reverse complement.
TCGTCGGGGTCGACGTTGAACTCGCTGGGCACGGGGATGGAGGCATCGGCCAGCGAGCGCGAAACGATCGGCTTGCCGCGCTTGTTGTCGAGCGGCTTGATCTGCCAGTACCAGCCCGAGTGCGTGATCTCGAACAGGGGCTCGCCCACGTCCTTGGGGGCGCCCGGGTCGTCCTCGCCGTGATCGATGCTGTCGGAGAGGATGACGGTGAGCAGGACGCGAATGCGCCGGTCGAAGCTGGTTTCGACCTCCTGCTTGTAGAGCGAGTAAATGATGGCGCCCGCGATCGGCAGCACCAGCAGGGTCCAGGTGGCCGCGGTGGCGAAGAGCCGGAACGCGAGCGAGTTAGTTGTCATCGCCCTCCTTGGAGAGCCGGTAGCCGAGGCCGCGGATGGTCTTGATCATGTCCGGGGGAATCTTCTTCCTCAGCCGGCCAATGAACACCTCGATGGTGTTGGAATCGCGGTCGAAGTCCTGCTCGTAGAGGTGCTCGACCAGCTCCGTGCGCGACACCACGCGCTCGTTGTGATGGATCAGGTAGGCGAGCAGGCGGTACTCGTGCGAGGTGAGCTTGATCGGCTGCCCGTTCAAGGTGACGCGGGCGGTCTTGGTGTCGAGCCGCAACGGCCCGCACTCGATGTCGCTCTTGGCGTGGCCGGAGGCGCGCCGCACCTGGGCCCTGATGCGCGCCAGCAGCTCTTCCATGTGGAAGGGCTTGGCGACGTAATCGTCGGCGCCGGCGTCGATGCCGGCCACCTTGTCGCTCCAGCGGTCGCGCGCCGTCAGGATGATGACCGGCGTCTTGCGCTCGGCGCGGCGCCACTGCTCGAGCACGCTGATGCCGTCCATCTTCGGCAGGCCGGTGTCGAGGATGATGACGTCGTAGGGCTCCGTCTCGCCGAGGAAGAAGCCTTCCTCGCCGTCGAAGGCGGCATCGACGGCATAGCCGGCGTCGGTGAGCGCCGAGACCAGCTGGCGATTGAGATCGCGATCATCCTCGACGACCAGAACGCGCACGGCCCACCTGTTCTCGCTGCCGGAATTTCCCTGTCGCGCACAATATACAGCGTGGGCGAGCGGCTCGGCTAGCGGCGGCGGGCCCATATTACAGGGTCAGCGTTACCTGGCGCCGTTCCAGGGGGGTGCTGGCGCGGACGCGGCCGTAGATGGCCAGAACGGTGCCGACGAGGCCGCCGAGCGCCTGCCCGAAAAGCACCACATTGTCGCCGAGCTGGTGGATGAGCTCGGCGGTGATGTTGAGGCCGATCACAGGGCCCAGCGCGGGAAGGACGGTCGAGAGCATGGTGACGACGACGCCCCAGATGGTCATGGAGCGGCCCCACCACTTGGGCTCGGTCTCGGCGGTGGGCTGCGCGGTGTTGTCGATCTCGGTGGACATGGGTTGCTTCTCCGTGGGTTGAAGGGTTGAGGAGGTGGGCGGGATTGCGCGGTTGAGGCTGGTGGCGAGCGCCAGCGTGGCATCGACGCGCCTGAGCCAGCCTTTGCCGAAGCGCCAGAAGTGGGCGAGGCTGCGATAGCGCTGGCGGCGGATCTCGGCATAGGCGCCGAGCGTCTGCTGGATGGGCCGGGCGGCGATGGCGGCGAGCGTCGCGGGGCCGATCTCGCCGTCGCTGTCGACTTTCACGGCCTGCTGCAGCATGCGCGCGGCACCGTCGACGCCGTGGTTGACGGCAGTGTCGAAATGAAAGACCGCGAGCGGCGGCGGCAGCCGGGGGCAGGCGGACGCGAGCCAGTATCGGTCGCGATAGATCCGGCGCGCGGTCTCGACCGGGATCTGTTTCAGTTCCGACTTGAGCGCGCCGATGTTGTCGGCGGTGAGCTCGACGCCCTTGGCATGGGCATAGACGGCAAGGGTGATGCCGAGGTTGGTGGGGCCGCCGGGGTCGTAGGGATCGTCGTCGTAGCCGCCCTCCATCTCCAGCACATGCACGAGCGCCCGCTCGAAGATGTCGCCGACTGCGGGCGCATCGGGCTGGCGCTCGGCGAGGGGCGGGGAGGCGGCGGCCGTCGACGGCCAGCGCAGGCCTAAGAGGCGGGAGCGCGGGAAGGGCTGCACGCGCACCGCGTCGCCCTGGTTGCCGCCGAGCAGGATCACGTCGTTGGAGGTGGTGCCGACGAGGAAGCCGACATGGCCGAGGCGCGGATCGAAGCCGCGGCTGAGCACGGCGATGGCGCCGGGACGCGGCTCGCTCAGCGCCTCGCCCCAGGAGAGATAGGAGCGCGCCATCAGCGAGCGGGTGCTGCGAACACCGGCGCGCTCGAGGCACGCGCCGAGGAAGGCGGCGCACCAGGCGACCTCGTCGTCGGTGACGGCGGCGTGGCCGACCTCGGCATAGTAGCGCACGACGTTGGGGTTGCTGTTGGCGCCGGCGGCCTCGGCGATGCCAAGGTCGCCCCAGGCGAGCTCGAGCCAGCGGGGTTGGTCCATGGTGTTTACGCAGAGAGAGTAGGAGACCGTCAGCACGTGAAGTCGT
>DATEVP010000179.1:0-7418 GCA_035258465.1 Hyphomicrobiaceae bacterium | reverse complement strand
AAGCACGTCACCGTCGTCGACGACTACCCCCGCACCGCCGCCGGCAAGGTGCAAAAGCACATCCTGCGCCGGGCGATTGCGAGAAAATCCTGAGACGGAGATGTCCAGGCGCGACGCTTGCAACGACGCCGACCCGATTCCCCTCCCGCTCGCCCTCGGGCTCTCCTCACGAACGGAGTGTCCACGGCCAGCCCGAGGGCAAGGGGGAGGGGAGACTATGGCCTTAGCCGCGCCTCCCCGCAAACGGGTTCTCCCCCTTGCGCAGCTTGAAGCGGATCGGCACGCCGGGCAGGTCGAAGGCCGCGCGCAGGCTGTTGGTGAGAAAGCGCAGGTAGGACTTCGGCAGCGCCTCGGGGTGCGAGCAGAAGGCGATGAAGGTCGGCGGCCGGGTCGAGGGCTGCGTCATGTACCGGATCTTGACGCGGCGGCCCCTGGCGGCTGGCGGCGCATGCCGCTCCAGGGCCTCGATGAGCCAGCGGTTGAGATGCGGGGTCGGGACGCGGCGGTTCCAGACCTCGTAGGCCCCGAGCACGGCGCCCATCAGCTTGTCGAGGCCGCGCTCGGCGATCGCTGAGATGGCAACGAGGGCAACACCGGGCACCTGCGCCAGCCGCTCCGCCACCTCCTCCCTCAGCTCCTTCAATCTCTTCTGCTTGTCGGCGACGAGGTCCCACTTGTTGACGGCGATGACGAGCGCGCGTCCCTCCTCGACGACCAGGCTGGCAATCGTCAGGTCCTGATGCTCGAAGGGGTGCTCGACGTCGACGAGAAGCACGACAATCTCGGCGAAGCGGATAGCGCGCACGGCATCGCTGACCGACAGCTTCTCGGCCGTCTCCGTTATGCGCGCCTTGCGCCTGAGGCCCGCCGTGTCGAACAGGCGCACGGGCCGGCCTCCCCAGGCGAAGTCGACGGCAACGGCGTCCCGCGTCAGGCCCGGCTCCGGCCCGGTGATCATGCGCTCCTCGCCGATCAGCGCGTTGACCAGCGTCGACTTGCCGACGTTCGGCCGGCCAACGATGGCGATGCGCAGGGGGCGGTGGCTCTCGACGCTCGTGCCCTCAGCCTCATCGCCCTCCTCGTCCTTGCGTCTCCTCACGGGCCGCAGCCCTAGCGCCGCCAGCATCGCCGAGACGAGCTCGCCGATGCCCTCGCCGTGCTCCGCGGAAATGGCAATGGGGTCGCCCAGCCCCAGCTGAAACGCCTCGTAGAACCCCTCCGTCCCGCCGCGGCCTTCGCACTTGTTGGCCACCAGAATGACCGGCAGGCCGGTAGCGCGCACCAGCCGGCCGAACGCCGCGTCGTCCGGCACGACGCCGGCGCGCGCGTCCAGCACGAACAGCACCAGGTCGGCGCGGGCAATCGCCGCCTCGCTCTGGGCGCGCATGCGGGCCGCGATCGTGCCGGGCGCCGCCTCTTCCAGGCCCGCGGTATCGACCAGGGTCACCTTGTGCCCGGCAATCGTCGCCTCGCCCTCGCGCCGGTCGCGGGTCAGCCCCGGCTCGTCGGACACGAGCGCGTTGCGCGTGGCGGTGAGCCGGTTGAAGAGCGTCGATTTGCCGACATTCGGCCGGCCGACGATGACGATCGTTGGGGGCATGGTCGCTTCACGAACGGGTAGGCGCCGGAGCGCACCGCAGGAGAGGCAGAGCCCGCGCGAGCCTCAATTGAGCGCGATCAACTTGGCCTTGTCGGTCAGCACGTACATGCGCGCGCCGGCGACCACGGGAGCAATGTAGATCGGCTGGCCCAGATCCTGCGTGCTCACGATCCTGCCCGTGGCGGCCTCGGCACTGACGAGTTGACCTTTGCTGGAGGTCAGCCACAGGCGGTTGCCGGCGAGCACCGGGCCCGACCAGGTCGCGGCGCCCGGCAGCTTGGCGGACCACTGCACCTTGCCGTCGCGCCGGCTGATGGCCATCAGCTGACCGCCGGTGTCGGCCACGAACACGGAGTCGCCGGCCACCCACGGCGCCTGGATGCTGGGCACGGTCGCCGACCACAGCCGCTCGCCCGTCTTCTGCGACGTGGCAACCATGCGTCCGGCATGGCCGACGGCAAAGACGGTGCCCCCGTCGATCACGGGGCGTGCCGTGTCGCTCATGGTCGCCATCGACGATCCTTGGCGCGTCCGCGAGAGCGACTCGGACCAGAGCGGCTGGCCATCGGAAACGCGCAGCGCTACAAGGTCGCCCGTCGGAAACGGCACGACGACCACGTCGCCGTCGACCGCCGGGCTCGCGTTGGAGAGCAGGCTCGCCTTCTCGGGCATGCCCCGGAAATTCCACAGCTCCGTCCCGTCCGAGCCGGAGAGACAGAACACCTGTCCCTCCTTGGAGACGACGAAGATGCGCTCGGCCGCAACCGTGGGCGAGGCGCGCACGGGCGAGCCCACGTACTTCTCCCAGAGCTTGTTGCCGCTGCGGGCATCGAGCGCGACCACATAACCGAAGCCGGTTGCCGCATAAATGCGTCCGCTGTCCGCCGCCAGCCCGCCGCCGAAACCCTCCTGGTCCTTCTCGTTCTTCGGCGTCATGGAGGCCCGCCACACCGCCGCGCCGCCCGAGACGTTGAAGGCTGACACCTTGCCCGCGGCGTCGAGCGTGTAGACCCTGTTGTCGTAGACGATCGGGCTCGCCGTCAGCTTGCCGTAGAAGCTCGAGCCGGTGCCGGCGTCCGCGGTCCAGGCGCTCTTGGGGCCGCCGCCGATCGCCAGGTGGCCCGGCGCGTTGCTGGGGACGCCGCCCGGCTGGCTCCAGCTGTCGTTGAGGTGCGGCGGCGGCAGGCCGATAGGCTTGTCGGCGGCCGCTAGCTCGCTGCTGTTGTCCTCGCGCTGAAGGGCCGCGACACGCTTGCCGGGCAGCGGCGCTTCTTTCTCGGCGAAGGGGTTGAGATCCTGGATCTTGGGCAGGCTCGGCAGGCTCATGCCGGAGAGGCCGTCGGAGCAGCCGGCCAGCACCAACGCCGAGAGAAGCGCTGCGGCGGCGGCGCAGAGGCCCTTGCCGTTCTGTCTCCTCCTCGCGCTCATGCGTGCTCCGGTCTTTCTGGGCCGAGGCCCAAACCTACTTCGACTTCTTGTTGGCAGCCTTCGCCTTCGTCTTGTCGTCTTCCACGGGCGCTGGCGCCTTCGCCGGCTGGGGCGCTTCCGCCGGTGCCGCCGTTGCGGTCAACTCCGCCTCGGTCAGCATCGCCATCATCACACGGGAACGCTCGCCGACGCTGGGTGGGGTGTTGCGGTCGGCCAGCAGGCCTTGGAAATACTTGCGCGCTTCCTCGGTCTTGCCGGCCTTGTGCGCGGCCAGCCCGAGCAACTCACGGGCACTGAAACGCCACGCGTTGCCATCCGCCGCCAGATCGTTGAGCCGATTCTGCATGTCCGTCCAGCTGGCGCCGTCCAATCTCAACATTGCGGCCTGCAGCCGGGCATAGTCGCCCAGCAGCGGATCGATGCCGGAGGCCGTGGCAATGGCCTCGTAGGCGGCCGTCGCCTCGGCCGTCTTGCCGGCTGCCCGGTCGGCCGCGGCGAGGCGCAGGCGCGCCAGCAGCGCGTAGCTCGACGGCCCGGTCGCGACCATGTCATCGAGCGTTTTTTTCGCCTCGGCCGTCTTGTTCTGCGCGGCGTCCCTGGAGGCGACCGCCATGCGCGCGCCCGCGGCCTCGGCAGCCAAGCCCCGGCGGTGCTCATAATATTTGTAGCCGCCGATGCTGGCGATGATGAGGGCGGCTGCGGCGACGACGTAGGTGCCGTATTGCTCCCAGAGCTTGAGGAGCTGCTCGCGCCGAAGCTCCTCATCGACCTCTCTGAGCAGGCTGTCTCTTGGATCTGCCATGCAGCCCCGGCATCCCTAGCGCGAACTTGAAGCGTTGCGCGTCATTGATAGCGCGCCCGGCGAGCGCCCGAAAGGGCAGAAGCCTCCGATTGCGGGCGATCTGACTGCGGGTTCTGCGCAGTTTCCGGCTTTTTTGCGGCCCGGCCCAGCCGATCGGGCGATTTACCATTACGGCAGGCGCGGCTTCACCTCGGGCGGGCTCACGCGCCCGTCATGGCAATAGGGCCACGCCGGTCAGCCGGGCATGCCCCCAGAACAGCAATACGGCGTAAAGGGCAAGACCGCCCACGATAACGAGCACATCTTGCAGCGATCCGCCCCTGGCATCGCCGAGCGGGCCGGGGGAGGCGCGCGTCATCACCGAGATCCGGTCGAAGACGGCATAGGCCAGGAACGAGCCAAACAGGAGGATCGAGGCGAGATCTCCGTTGGCCAAGAGGTGCCCGAACGCCCAGATCATCAGCGCCGTCAGCATCGGATGGCGCACGGCGGTGCGCAGGCGCGAGGGGACGTAGGCCGCCACCAGAAGGATCACGGCGGGGATCATCAGCAGCAGGACGACGTGCTTGATCCAGGGCGCTGGTATCCATAGCTGCGGATTGGCTCGCGCCAGCCCCTGCATCTCGCCGTAGCCGAGCACGATGAGCACCAGGCCGGCGGCTGAGATGACCGAAAACAGCACCCGATAGATGCCGAACCCCAGTCTGGCGACGAGCGGGCCGCGCACGGCAGGCATGCTCGGCAGCAGATGCACGAGAAAGAAGAGCGCCAGACCGCTGATCAGGAGCGCCATGTGTGCCAACCGAGTTCCCGCAGCCCTTGCTTTGCCGCTAGCAGTTTTGCCCAGAGCGACACGGGTTGTCACCGGCATTGCCATAATTTGTGCTACTTTCGGCCGGTCAATGTCCATTCTCGGTCGCGAGGGACGCACGCGGCCTTTTGCTATTGACGGGACGACCTGCCCGAACCAGCTTGGCTTGGGTGAGTGCCGCGCCGCCGAGGCGACCGGCCTCCACAATCGAGGCGCACGAGCATTGCGGGATGTGCGCCCGGCGCATTGGGGTCCGGCCGGCGGGTTTCGCTCGGCGACGCTGAGCCAGGGGCGACCTCGTGGACGAGGGGTGGTGCGTGGTATAAAGCCTCGCACTCTCCTTCTTGAAGCGTGAGCAGCGTAGAGGGGCGGCCATGGTGAGAGACGGGTCTTCGGGGAAAGGCGGCAAGCTCTCCCACGAGCCTGACGCCGCCAACCCCGACGATCAATTCGCGCAAGACCTACCCTCGCCATTGACGCAGGAGCTGGCGCGCCTGTTGGCGGCATCGATCGCCCAAAGCCAGGCAGGTAGGGGGGGCTTCCCGGGCGGCGTGCCGACAGGCTCGGAGCTTGCCTCGCTCGCCTCCCTGGTCTCGGCTGCGGGCCAGCGCTCGCTGGCGCCCGTGTTCAAGGATGGCCTGTCGGCGCTGGCCTACGGATCGCCGCACGGCAAGCCGGCGCACGTCCTGGGGCCGCCCGAGCCGCCGCCCGAGCCGCTGCCCGACGACGAGCCGATGCCGATCCCGTCGACATGGCGCAACCCCGGCTCCTATGACGAGGATCGATGGCTCCGCCAGCAGCTGGGCGCGACGCTGCTCGGCCTCTTTGCCGGACTGATGATCGTCGTGCCCGCGGTGCTGTGGCTGACCGGCTGGATCGGGCCGCAAAGGCCAGCAAGGCCGACCACCAGCGCGTCGACCACGGCCGCGTCAGCGATCGCGCGGCCCTCGGAAGGCAATGCGGAGGCCAAGCCTCAGACGCGGTCCATGGAGACCGCCGCCGCCACGCAGTACATGACCGGCAGCGTCGAGCCTCGGGGCAGTATCGAAATCCGCAAACCCGAGCAGACATCGCCGCCGATACCGGTCGCGGTGCCGGCGGCGCCACCGCAGCCGGCGCCCGCACCTGCACCGAAGGTGGAAGACTCGCGAGCGCGGGCGGAGGCGCTCATTGCGCAGGCGATGCGGCGCGCGGAAACCGGCGACGTGACCGGTGCCCGCGAGATGCTGGCCACGGCGGAGGGGGGCGCCCAGGGCGGCCCCATAACGTTCGCGCTGGCCGAGACCTACGACCCCAACAAGCTCGCCGCCTGGGGCACGCGCGGCGTTGCCGCCGATGCGGTGAAGGCCCGGGCGCTCTACACCAAGGCGCTCAATCTGGGCGTGACGCGCGCGCAGGAGCGGCTCGACGCCCTGAAGTAGCGGTCATGGCGCCATGCCAGGTGTCCCGGCGCTGGGCGACGTCCATGCCTCCGCCCGCCCGGCGCCGCCGATCTTGCCATCTGAGCCCTCAGCCGCTATTCGGGGGCGGCTTGACGCGCCGGCCAGGGTTTCGCGCCCTTCGGTCTTCGATCAGCCGCAGTAGCTCAGGGGTAGAGCAACGCATTCGTAATGCGTGGGTCGGGGGTTCAAATCCCTCCTGCGGCACCATTAAATCAACAACTTGAAGTATTTGCCGGCCCCGCCGTCGCGGCAAGGAGTTCATCCGTTTCCTGAAGCGGATCGACCGGTGCGTGGCCAAGCACCTCGGCGTCCATCGCGTGCTCGACAACTACGCAACGCACAAGACGCCGCAAGCGAAGGCGTGGCTTGCCAAGCGTCCGCTTCAACGAGGCAGGTCTACCTCGGCAAGCCGACAGCCGGCCCACACGGTGAGTTCGTGCGAACTGCAGGCTTTGGCTAGCGCGTAGCAAGGATCGGTGGGCGTCCGGAGGGGGCACATCGGTGCCTAGTGACCATCGATCTCGGTGATGTCCATGACAATTGGTGCGTGGTGGTGCGCCGTGTGGGCGGCAAACGGCCGACCGCGAACCAGCACCGACTTGCCGACGAGCCGCGCGATCTGGCTGTGCACCTTGCCCTGGCTGGAGAAGATGTGGATCTTGCGCGTGCTCTTCACGCTGTCGGCTGGGTCGCTCGCCGTCAGGCAGGCCGGCGTGGGCAGCGTCAGTATATAGGGCTTCTCGCGGCGCCCTGCCGCATCCCGCGCCGCTCCGATGGAAAGCTTGCCCTCAGCAATCTCCTTGTCAGACTGATCGCTCATGCACGCGCTGGCGGGGCCAGCGATCAGCACGCTTACGAAGCCCGCATATAGCAATTTCTTCAACGCCAGCATGCCTTGCTCGCCCCGTCCGGCCTGAATGACCTCGCAGAGTAGGCGAGATTGTGGGAACGGTGAATTCTTTTTCTTCCGCGAGGTAACCTCGATCCCGACTCACAGAGTAAGTCGACACGACCGCGATGGCCGCCCTCACCTGCTCGAAGCCGGCCGGCGCTGCGCTGCGCTTCGATCTTCGAGAAGCGGTAAGGCACCTGGGAAGGGGCCTCCCGCGGCGCGGGAAGCGGCCCACTGCACGCTACCCGTCTTGCTTGCCACGGTATGACCGAACGCCTATCGTTTGCCGCCATCAGGGCGCGGGCGCCAGTGGATAATCGAGCACAATCAAACAGCTGAGGCCGGCCGCGGCCCTCTTGGCTGCGAGCCAAAGGGAGGACGAGCGATGGCGGAAGCGACGGTGCGCGATGAGCAGATAGTCTTCGCAAGGAAGCCCGAGACCA
>DATEVP010000178.1:0-2091 GCA_035258465.1 Hyphomicrobiaceae bacterium | reverse complement strand
GCATGGTCGCCGATGCTGCAGCCGTCGTGGCAACGAACCTGCGGCGAGACATTTTCACTTTCTTCATGTGCTTCCTCCGTTGGATGCCGGCTCTCGATAAGCTCACGTTAGCTGTTAAACCCTGACCCGCACCCCATTTTGTGCCTTCATGGCAAGGGGCTGCGGCTGCTCCCCGAAATCCTTGGCATAACGCCGGTGCGATCTCTTCAGGTGCTCGTGCATCGCCGCGCGCGCACGCTCCGGATCCCTTGCCGCGACCGCGTCCCTGATCGCCACGTGCTCTTTGTGCGCGGCGAGGTGCGTTGAAGCGTTGACGACATAGCGTGCGAGCCGCTCGAAATACGGATTGATGCGCTGATCGAACAGCTCGCCGACGGTGCGGGTCAGAACCGCGTTGTTCAGCGTGGCGACGATGGCGATGTGGAAGCGGCGGTCGATGGCGATCCAGCGCTCGCGCGTCAGGGGCTTCGCATCGAGCTCGGCAAGGACGGCATCGATACGGGCGATGTCGGCGTCCGTGGCCCGGCGCGCCACCTCCTCGGCGATCGCGCTTTCGACGAAGGCGCGGGCGCGCAAGACCTCGAATGGTCCTTCGATCGGCTCCTGCGCCGGGCGCGCCGCCGACGGCGGGAGCGCCATGACATAGATGCCCGAGCCGACCCGGATCTTGAGGCGGCCCTCGACCTCGAGGGCGATCAGGGCTTCGCGGATCGTCGGCCGCGACACGCCCAGCGCCTTTGCAAGCTCGCGCTCCGCCGGGAGCCGGCTGCCGACCGAATATTCCCCGCGGTCAATGAGTTGCCGCAGCCGATCGGCGACGTGCTGGTAGAGGCGGCGCGGCTCTATGACGGCGAGCGGCAAGCGGTCTTCCTCGAAGCGTAACCCCAACCTCGGCCGGCCTACCTTCTATCGAGCGGGTCACCGAAATTGGTCTGACCATTTGGCAATCTGTTCGGCTTGTCAAGCTGGCAAAGGTCGTGGCGCCGCCCCGGTCGACGCGCCTGATGGGCCGTCCCTTTACTGCAAGTGCGGGCCGGCCCGCAGCTAGCCGTTCAGTGGGATGCCTACGCGCTAACCAAGCGAAGCGGCGCGGCGTCGCGCAGCGCGGTGGCGAAGGGTTCGGCGTCTTCGCTCGCGATCTCGGCCACGTACTGGCCGTAGTCCGAGGTGCCGAGCTCCCCCATCTCCAGATAGACCCGGTTGAGGTGTTATCCCCGGGTCCGTGCGATGCCGTTGATCAGCAGGCAGTTTTGCCGTCCGATACGCCACGATTCGGCCGCAGGCCTGGGCTCTGTCGTTAACCGCGTTGCGACCCAAGCGGCCCCGCCGTGTCTGCAACCTCTTCTCGCGAGGCGAGCCATGTTCGGCAGGCGAAAGAAATCCGACGGCTTCGAATGGCACAGGTACATCCCGACCGTGGTCAGGCGGCGCCGTGAGGCGCGCCACCAGCGCGTCCTGGAGGCGCGGCGGGCCGCGGCCCAGCAGATGAGCGTGGCGGGGTCGGCCCTGGCGGCCGGCTCCGTAGCGGCAGGTGCGGCAGCCAGAGACGGCGCGCGTGCCGGGCTCGGCGCTGCGGGCTTGGCCGCGCAGTCGATCTGGTCCGCGTTCGGCGCCGCCTGCCTGGTACTCGGGCGCGCGCTCGCCACGGCACTACAACCCCTCGTGCACGCCCTGGCCCGCCCCAACATCGGCGGACCGATCGCTTTGGCCGGCGCGATTGCGCTGGGCTCCGGCATCGGCCGCTATCGCGGCACCGGGCTCGACCGCGAGGCTGCCATCACGCTCGCCATCGGCATTGCGCTGCTGATCGCCTCGCTGCCCCTCGTTTCCGCCCTCACCGGCTTCCGCCTGCCCCGGGTTTCCGTGCGCAGCGCCGCCGCTGCGATGACGACCGCGGCGCTCGTTGGCGGGGCTGCCTGGTACGCCACGGGCGGCACGACCAACCTCACCGGCATCACTGGCAGCATCACCAGCCAGCTCCCGATCGTCGGGGGAAAGAAGCCGCTGCAGGGCCGGGCGGAGGCGCTCGGCGGTGACCTGATGCGCGTCGCCGGCACCACCGTGCGTCTCGCCGGCACCGAGGCCCCGGAG
>DATEVP010000177.1:0-8458 GCA_035258465.1 Hyphomicrobiaceae bacterium | reverse complement strand
CCGGCGGGGAGAACCCAGGCGCCATCACCTGCAAGACGCTCGTCAACTCGGCCGGCCTCTACGCCTCCAGGCTGGCACGCACGCTCGACCATGGCGCGCGCTACGCGCCGCCCGAGACCTACTTTGCCAAGGGCCAATACTACGCGCTCTCGGGCCGCTCGCCGTTCACGCGCCACATCTATCCGATGCCCGACGGCGGCTGGCTCGGGCTGCACGCCACGGTCGACATCGGCGGGCGCTGCAAATTCGGCCCGAGCCTCGAATGGATCCCCAAGATCGACTACGGCTTCGAGCCGGGGAAGCTCTCCCAGTTCCTCGATTTTGTCCGCAGCTACTATCCGGGCCTCGACGAGAGCCGGCTGCATGCCGACTACACCGGCATCCGCCCCAAGCTCTATCGCGAGGGCGAGCCGGTGCCGGACTTCGCCATCCATGGGCCGGGCGAGCACGGCGTCGACGGCCTCGTCGCCCTCTACGGCATCGAGAGCCCAGGGCTAACGGCAGCCCTGGCGATCGGGGAAGAAGTGGCCGCTCTGCTGTCGCGGCGCTGAGACAGGACGTCACCCGAGATCAAATATTCGGGTCTTCCGCGTCGTGGGCATGGCGGATGGCGTCGCGCAGGCGCTTGTCGAGCTTGGCCGCGTCGAGGATGACCTTCTGCGCGTGCACAGCGGCGACCGCCTGGCCCGGCACCGTGAACTCGCCGGCGTTCTCGACGTAGATGACGAAGTCGCCCTTGGCGCGGGCCGGCTTCTGGCGCACGGCGCCGAAGGGCTTGTCGTTGTCCGAGATGAACACCTCGAAGCCTTCCTGCATCGCCTCGTCCGCCATTTGCGCATCCTCCGGCTTGGTCGGCCGCAATTACAACCCCGTGGTGAGCTTGTCGAACCACGGTTTGGGGAACAACATCCGTCCTTCGACAAGCTCAGGACGGCGTCGCGGGTGTGGCCTGCACCTACTTCCGGTCGCCCTGCGCGAGGCGGCGCTCGATCATCTGCGAGTAGCGCGACATGAAGAAGCAGAAGGCCCAGAAGATGAAGCCGGCGAACACGTAGCCGGTCATGGCGGTGGTGGGCGAGAACCACTTCTGATCGGCGTTGTTGAGCTGCACGATGCCCAACAGGTCGAACAGGCCGATGATCAGCACCAGGCTGGTGTCCTTGAAGAGGCCGATGAAGGTGCCGATGATGCCGGGGATCACCACCTTCAGGGCCTGCGGCAGGACGATGAACGCCATGCGCTTGGGATACGAGAGGCCCAGCGCCTCGGCCGCCTCGAATTGTCCGCGCGGGATCGCTTGCAGCCCGCCACGGACCACCTCCGCCATATAGGCGGCCGAGAACAAGGCGACGCCGATCAGCGCGCGCAGGAGCTTGTCGAAGGTCATGCCGGGCGGCAGGAACAGCGGCAGCATCACGGAGGCCATGAACAGCACGGTGATCAGGGGCACGCCGCGCACGAGCTCGATGAAGCCGACCGACACCCAGCGCACGACCGGCATCTTGGAGCGCCGGCCCAGCGCCAGCAGGATGCCGAGCGGGAAGGAGCCGGTGATGCCGACGGTGGCGACCACGAGCGTCACCAGCAGACCGCCCCACAGCTCGGTGCCGACGTGCGACATCCCGAAGGCCCCGCCGACCAGAAGGAAATAGGCGGCGACCGGGAAGACGGCGAACACGTAGACCGCGTTCCAGAACTTGCCTGGCACGCGCGGGATCATCAGCGGCACCAGACCCGCCAGCGCCAGCCCATACACGAGGTCGACCCGCCAGCGCTCGGGACCCGGGTAGCGGCCATACATGAACTGGGCGAACTTGGCGGTGATGAACGGCCAGCAGGCGCCGGCTCCCTCGCGCGTGCAGGCGCTGCCGTCGGCGCCGGTGAAGGTGGCCGACAAGATGCCCCAGGAGACAATTCCGGCAACGGCCTGGTAGGCGATGAAGAGGCCGATGAGCGTGAGCAGCGTGTTGCCCCAGGTCGAGAACAGGTTGTCGCGCATCCACGCCACGGGCCCCACGGCCGACCTGGGGGGCCGCTCGACGGGAGGGGCGATTGCGGTCTCGGCTACCATGGGTGCGCTATCGCTCCACCAGCGCCATGTGCTTGTTGAACCAGTTCATGAAGCCCGACGTGAGCAGGCTCAGCGTCAGGTAGACGCCCATGGTGACCAGGATCACCTCCACCGCCTGGCCGGTCTGGTTGAGCACGGTGCCGGCCCACACCGAGACGAGGTCGGGATAGGCGATGGCCACGCCCAGCGACGAGTTCTTGGTCAGGTTGAGGAACTGGCTGGTCAACGGCGGGATGATGATGCGCATGGCCTGCGGGATCACGACCAGGCGCAGCACCTGCCCGCTGCTCAGGCCGATCGCCAGCGCCGCCTCCTTCTGGCCCTTGGACACGCCCTGAATGCCGGCGCGCACGATCTCGGCGATGAAGCTCGCGGTATAGATCGACAGGCCGAGCAGCAGGGCGATGAACTCGGGCTGCAGCACCATGCCGCCCTGGAAGTTGAAACCCTTGAGCTCGGGATAGTCGAAGCCGAGCGGCTGGCCGAGGTAGAGGAACACGCCGAGCGGCACCAGCACGATCAGCGCCAGCGAGATCCAGAGCACCGGCAGGCGCTGGCCCGTCTGCATCTGGCGCCGGCGCGCAAAAAAGTGGATGGCAATGGACACCGCCACGCCGATAGCGATAGCCAGCGCGACTACGTCGAAGCCCGGCTCGGGCACCGGGGAGGGCAGGTAGAGCCCGCGCACGTTCAGGAATCCCCCGCCCGGCAGCACGTGGCTCTGGCGGGGCACGGGCAGGCTCTTCAAGACCGCGAAGTACCAGAAAAACAGCTGCAGCAGCAGCGGCAAATTGCGGATCGTCTCCACATAGACGGTGGCGAGCCTGGCGACCAGCCAGTTGCGGGAGAGGCGCGCAATGCCGATGACGAAGCCGAGGATGGTGGCAAGTACGATGCCGAGGCCGGCGACCAGGAGGGTGTTGAGGAGCCCGACGAAGAAGGCCCGGCCGTAGGTCATCGAATTGTCGAAGGCGATGAGCGACTGCGAGACGTCGAAGCCGGCCGTGCGATCGACGAATTCGAAGCCGGAGGCGATGTTCTGGCGCCGCAGGTTGTCCGCCGTATTGGTAACCAGGATGTAGAAGAGGATTGCGAGCGCGACGACGGTGACCACCTGATAGATGGCCTGGCGCACCTCGGGGCGATAGAAGAAGGCGGCGCGCGGCGCGCTGCGGACAGCATTTCTTTCGCCCGTCGCAACCGCCACGCCACGCTCCGCGCTCTTGCAGAAGCATCAGCGCCGGCTGCTGTTGTCGCGGCCGGCGCTGGTTCGTTCAGGTATCTATCGGATGGGGGCGGCGTATTGCAGGCCGCCCTTGTTCCAGAGTTTGTTGAGGCCTCGATCGATGTTGAGCCGCGAGCCCGAACCGACGTTGCGGTCGAACACCTCGCCATAGTTGCCGACCGCCTTGATGATCTTCACGGCCCAATCGTTGTCGAGGCCGATAGCCTTGCCGAAATCACCTTCCTTGCCGACCAGGCGTTTGATCTCCGGGTTGGCCGAGCCCACCATCTGGTCGATGTTGGCCTTGGTGACGCCCAGCTCCTCCGCGTTCAGCAGCGCGTTGTGCACCCACTTCACCAGCGTCAACCATTGCGAGTCGCCCTGGCGCACGGTCGGTCCCAGCGGCTCCTTGGAGATGATCTCCGGCAGCACCACGTGGTCCTCGGGCTTGGGCTGCTGCACGCGGATCGAGTAGAGGCCGGACTGGTCCGTCGTATAGACGTCGCAGCGGCCGGCCAGATACGCCTGCACGGTCTCGTCGAGCTTCTCGAACACGACCGGCTTGTAGGTCATGTTGCTGGACTTGAAGTAGTCGGCGAGATTGAGCTCGGTCGTCGTTCCGGTCTGCACGCAGACGGTGGCGCCGTTGAGCTCCTTGGCGGACTTCACGTTGAGCGACTTCTTCACCATGAAGCCCTGTCCGTCGTAGTAGTTGACGCCGGCGAACGACAGGCCGAGCGAGCTGTCGCGCGACATGGTCCACGTGGTGTTGCGGACCAGCACGTCGATCTCGCCCGACTGCAGCGCCGTGAAGCGCTCTTTCGCCGTGGTCGGGACGTACTTCACCTTCTTCTCGTCGCCGAAGATCGCCGCGGCAATGGCCTTGCAGTAGTCGACATCGAGGCCGGTCCAGTTGCCCTTGTCGTCGGGCTGGCTGAAGCCGGCGAGGCCGACGTTGACGCCGCAGCTGAGTGAGCCGCGCTGCTTGACGGTGTCGAGCACCTTGGTCTGGGCGCTGGCGACACCGGCCATGCCGATGCAGCCGATGGTGCCCGCGATGGCGAGTTTCACTACCTTTTTCATCTCGTACGTTCTCCTCGTTACAAGTCGTGCAGTTCCGATGCGCTAGTGTCCTGATCGCGAAATTCGTCGCAGTGTGCGGCGGGCTCGGAACGCATTTCGCGATCTGAAGGACACTAGCAGAATCATGGTGCTAGTGTGATTCAGATCGAGAAGTCCGCTCACGAACCCGGCCTGACGTGATGTAGCGGACATCTCGATCATCACACTAGTGATTGAGGATCTGGGACAGGAACAACTTGGTGCGCTCCGATTTCGGATTGGCGAAGAACTCCTTCGGTGCACCCTGCTCGACGATCTCGCCCTGGTCCATGAAGATGATGCGGTCGGCCACCGAGCGGGCAAAGCCCATCTCGTGCGTGACCACCAGCATGGTCATGCCGGAGCGGGCGAGCTCGATCATCACATCGAGCACCTCCTTGATCATTTCCGGGTCGAGGGCGGAGGTTGGCTCGTCGAACAGCATGATGCGCGGGCTCATGCACAGGGCACGCGCGATGGCGACGCGCTGCTGCTGGCCGCCGGAGAGCTGGCCCGGATACTTGTCGGCCTGCTCCGGGATCTTCACGCGCTGCAGATAGCTCCGGGCGATCTGCTCGGCCTCTCTCCGCGGCATCTTCTTGACCCACACCGGGGCCAGGCAGAGGTTGTCGAGCACGGTCAGGTGCGGGAACAGGTTGAAGCTCTGGAACACCATGCCGACGTCGGAGCGGATCTTCTCGATCTGGCGCACGTCGTTGGTCAGCTCGATGCCGTCGACGATGATGCGGCCCTTCTGGTGCTCCTCGAGCCGGTTGATGCAGCGGATGAGGGTCGACTTGCCCGAGCCGGAAGGTCCGCAAATGACGATCTTCTCGCCCAGATCGACGGTCAGATTGATGTCCCTCAGGACGTGGAACTCGCCGTACCACTTGTTGACGGCGATCATCTGAACGGCGGGCACATCGCTCTGCGTCTGGGCAGCGGCGGCGACGTTCGCTAGAGCCATGCAGCCTCCCAGGCGGAAACGAGGCGGCCTTGCGGCCCCGCTCCCTGCTATGCTGACGGTCACCTGAGAGTATGCCGGACGGCCACGGCTTAGGCAACGCACAGTCCGTAAGCCGTTTGCCCATGGAGCCGGCAGCTGAGGCTCGCTTTCGCAAGGCTTTCGCGCATGCAGCATGACCCGGCCATGGGCAGCATTGAGCGGCCGGACGGGCAGAAAGGCACCGTGGCTCCATCCAGGCTCGCACTTTAACCGTGAGGCAGCGCCTGTCATCCCGGCCGGAGCGCGCATGCGCGGAGAGCCGGGATGACAACGGGGCGCGGTGGCATGCCCAGCGCGCGGCTTTGGCCGGCGAGCATCAAGCAAGCGTCGGCGATCAGGCCGCGGCGGCGAAAGTCGGCGGCGCGCTCGAGGCCGCGAGCCAGGGCCGTATCGACCTCGGCGGAGCTGAGCGCCCCCACCGAGACGGTGACCGGCACGTCGCGCAGGTCGCTGTCGGGGTCGAGGTCGCGCGCCCTACGCCGGACAATGGCGGGGCTGTCGATGTTGACGGCGTTGGCGATGAGGGTGGCGGCCACATCGGCGGTGGCGGCGTTGCGGGCGAGCGCGGTGACGGCGTCGGCGATGCCGAGCGAGAAGGACCGCCCGCGCGCGCCCGAGGTGGCGATGCCGCCGACGCCTGAGCCCGCGTCGAGGCGCAGGCTGCCGTTGAGGAGAGGCACCGACCCCCGCGAGAAATCGCCGGCAACGCCGATGTCGAGCGCGCATCCCTCGGTGACGAGAACGGCGATGTCGCCGCCGTCGTTGACGAAGGCGCGCTCGAGCGGCGCGGCGGCCGTCATGTAGGCAAGCAGCTCGTCGGCCACGGCGCCCGCCACCGCCGCCATGGGCGTGACGAAGACGCCGGCAAAGGGACGGCAGGCCTCGACCATGCGCCGCGCCACCGGGGTCTCGACGCAGGGCTGCGCCTCCATCGGCGTGCGCAGCTGGCCAAGCTCATCGCACAGCTCCGGCAGGATCGCCGGAAGTCGCCCGCAAGCCGCTTCGTAGGCGTCGCGGACGTCGCTCGCCTTGCCCCAGGCCTTCAGCACCAGGTCGATCGGCCCATGCGACAGGTGCAGGCGGTCGCCCACGAGCTGCTGGATCACCGGGGCCGCGAACATGGTCTCAGCCGATCTTTGTGAGCGCCTTGAGCAGCGCCGTCGCCTCGCCGGCCGTGAGCGGCTCCAGTGTGCGCCGCGACACCTCGGCCGCGACCCGTTTCATGGAAATGACCGCGGACTGGCCGGCAGGGGTGAGCGTCAGCACCACCAGCCGCGCATCCTTGAGGTCGGTTGCCTGCCGGATGTAACCGCGCGCGAACAGGCGGCCGATCACGCCGGAGATCGTGGCGGGATCCATGCGCGTCAGCCGCCCGAGCTGGTTCTGCGACACGGAGCCCATGTCGTCGATCTTGGCGAGCGCGGCGAACTGCGTCGGCGTCACGCTGAACCGGCCCATGACGGCGTTGAACACCTCGGTGGCGTGCTGGTGCGCGCACCGCAGCAGGAATCCCACCTGGGCCTCGAGCGCGTAGGGGCGGGCGCGCTCTGCTGTGTCCGCGCTCTCGGGCGTTCGGCGCCGAGCTCTGACAGTTGCCATGGCATTCACTCCGCTAGGGTCTCAACGTTGTTGGGCTGCTTACGTCGATACTTGCGTCACGTGTCATCCCGGCGCTTGTCGCCGGGATCCATCGCGCCGCTTGCTCCGGCGCTCGCGGATGGCTGGATCCCGGGCACAAGGCCCGGGATGACAACCGTTCCACTGGTCGCTCGATGTTCATGGCTTGAACGGCCAGGGGTTGTCGCTCTGCCAGGCATCGACCCTGGCGTCCGGCGCCACGGCGCGGATCACGTCCTCGATGGCGACGATATCGGCGGCGTGCCCGCCGAGGCTCTCGTAGAGCGCGCGCGGCAGGGTGAACTCGATGGGCGCGACGATCGCCGGCGTCGGCACATAGCCGAAGGCGTTCTTGGGCATGCGCGTCACGTCGGCCATCACGGTGATGCCCCCGCCCGGCCACACGTAGGCCGGCGCGCCACCCATGGTCACTTTGGTTTCGCCTCGGGCGACGGAGCGCGTCAGCAGCACCGGGTTCTCGGTGACGCCGGCCCTGAGCGACCCGCCGGCGCCGGCCATGAACAGCACCGTGCACAGCGACGGCTCGCAGTTCTCGCCGATGCGGTCGACCACGGCCCTGACGGCGGGCGGCATGTCGGTGGGCACGGGGCGCAGGCTCTCGTCGAGAATGCAGTAGAGCGCATCCTCGCCGGTGGTCGACGTCATCAGCAGGCGCAGGCCCGGCCAGGCCACATCCGCGTCGACCTTCTTGATGATCGACAACGGGTCGGTGATGTCGGTGCCGCCCCAGCCGAGCCCCGGATTGGCGACCTGGAAGTAGCGGCCAGGCGTCGAGCGGCGCCCGCGCACGCGGATGCCGGCGGGCGCCATGTCGAGCACGCGGCCCGACTGGTGCTCGGTCAGCACGCCGGTGATATGGTCGTCGACCACGATCACCTCGTCGACGTGGCCGAGCCACTGCCTGGCGAAGATGCCGACGGTTGCCGAGCCGCACCCCACCCGCATGCGCACCTCGGGCCGGCCGTCGACGATGGGCGCGGCGCCAGCCTGGACCATGACCGCGTGCCCGCCGTCGATGAACATTTCCACGGCCTTGCCCGAGCACAGGTCGAGCAGCGCGTCGCAGGTGACGCGGCCTTCCTTCTTGGTGCCGCCGGTCAAATGATGAACTCCACCGAGCGACAGCATCTGCGAGCCATATTCGCCGGTCGTCACATGGCCGACGGGCTCGCCCTGGGCCCGCACCAGATTGCACTCGGGCCCGAGGAAACGGTCGGTATCGATCTTCACCTTGACGCCGCAATAGCTGAAGATGCCTTCGGTGACGACAGTGACCATGTCGATGCCGTCGATTTGCGACGACACGATGAAAGGCGCCGGCTTATAGTCGGGATAGGTGGTGCCGGCGCCGATGCCGGTGACGAACGTGCGCGAGGGGTCGAGCGGCGCACCGTCCCATTCCGAGCCCGCGAACGCG
>DATEVP010000176.1:0-5682 GCA_035258465.1 Hyphomicrobiaceae bacterium | reverse complement strand
ACGAAGCGCTTGGGTACCCCGCGCTTGCCGGCGAGCGTCGCAAGGCCGAGCCCGATCGTGTTGAGCCCCATGAGATTGATCTCGGCCGGAAACAGCCAGCGTGCATCGTACTCGCGAAACCCCGTCGGCTTGACGAGCGGCAAGCGCTCGAAGTCGGCGGTGTTGGGCACGAGGTCGGCGCGCGGTTTGGGAAGCATCGTCGATAGCTTTCGGCTGCGGCGGGCCTCGAGCGAGGCTCGACGACCGTCAAGGCAGGGATCGCGGCTGTGTGGCAAATAGGCGAGGACGGGTCAATGCGCGAAAGCTGCCGCCTCACTCCTTCAGGACCAGCACGCCGCTGCGGATGTCGATCTGCTGCAGGCGGCCAAGGAACGACATGCCCAGCAAGGAGGTTCCAAGCTTGCCGGGCTCGCTGACGGCGGCGGGCACGTTGCGCACGGTGATGTCGCCGATGCTGACCCGGTCGAGCGTGACCGGTGCGACCCGGGCGGGGCCGTTGGCCGTGCTCACGCGGTGCGTGTAGTCGCTGTCGCGGATGCTGAGGCCGGCGCGGCGGGCGTCATCGTAGGTGAGCGCCACGATGGAAGCGCCCGAGTCGACCATAACATCGATCGGGCGGCCATTGATCTCGGCGTTGGCGTAGTAGTGGCCGTGCGCGCCGGCCTTGAGCTCGACGATGCGGCCCCGCGACACAGCGCCCGCCCTGTCGCCCTGCTGGCGCTGTGGTTCGCCGCCTGCGATCCCGCCGACGGGCCCGGCCTGCAGGCCAAGGACCCCGCGCGCCACCGCCTTGATCTCTGAAAAGTAGAGCACGCTGAACCCGGCCGAGGCCAACGCCACCAGCCACGCCGCCGCCAGGACCGAGGCCTGCCGCGTACCCGAGGATAGAGCCATGACGCGCAACACGCTCGCTTGCTGCGGGCCCCGAGGCCCGCATCCGAACGGAAGCCGCCTCAGATCTGCAGTGTCAGGAAATCGCCTTCGACTTTATAAGAACGCAGGCGGTTTAAGAAACTCATACCGAGCAGGTTGTCTTTCAGCGCGCCGGGCTTGGCGACCAACGCCTCGACATCGTTAAGGTTGATGGCCCCGAGCGACAGGCTGCGGATGCGCACATGCGCCGCAAAGGTGGTGCCGTTGGCGGTCTGCACGGGCACGGAATAGCGCAGCCGATCGACGTCGATGCCCAGGCGCTGGGCATCGGCGGGCTTGAGCACCACCGTCGAGGCGCCCGTGTCGACGAGCATGCTCAAGGCGATGCCGTTGGCCTGTGTCTTGACCACGAAATGCCCATCGGGCCTGCGCCGGATGCGTACGGAACGCTCGCCCTCGACCTGAGTGTCGCTGCGCAACGCGGTGCCGGGCGGCAGCAGCTCTCCGGCCACCTTGTGCCCGAGGCTGAGTATGTCCTCACGATAGCTGTACCCGGCCACCAGCAGCAGCGCCACCAACGACCAGGACAGCAGGTCGCGCACCGCCTGGCCCGTCCTGCCGCGATAGCTGCCGGCGATCGACGAGGCGAGGAAGATCAGCATGGCGACGCCGGCCACCGCGATGGCGAACTCGGACGGGTCGAAGCCCGCAATCGAGCCCGCGTCCGCGCGCAGCAGGAGCGCCAGACCGGCAATCACGAGTAGCGTCAAAGCGATCCACGCACCCATGCATCACCTCTCTATCAGAGGCTGCGCCCGGCGGCGCCGTTGCGGCAAGTCGCGCATGATATGCTGCCGCTCCCCGTCAGTCATCGCCGCCCAACCGGCGATCTCCTCGATCGATCGGCCGCAACCCGCACACAATCGCGTGTCCGCGTCAATCACGCACACGTTGATGCACGGGCTTTCCATGAACCTCGCGTAAGCCGCACCCGGCGGGAACCAAGCGCCCGCACGCGGGCAAAATGTAGGCAGCGGCGGGGTCGCTGACAATGCAGCTTCACTGCGCCACTGTGGATTCTTCGGCACGCGCGGGCGGTTCGTCGAGCATCCTGGGCTTCAGTTGCAGCCGGGCCAGCTCGGAAGCGGTCCGCCGGTGCCGCTCCTTCCCGAGCGGCTGCAAGGGCGGCATGCTACGCAGCACCCTGCTCTTCGGCAGAATGACCACGGCCTCGGTGCCTTTGCGCAACTCCGTGCGCAGCTCGAACGTGCCCCCGTGCAGGCTCACCAGGTTCTGCACGATGGGGAGACCGAGGCCGGTGCCGCCCTCGGCGGTCTGGTGGGCCAGGGAACCCTGGCCGAAGGCCTGCATCACCCTCGGAATTTCCTCCTTGGGGATGCCGGGCCCGGTGTCCTTGACGACCAGCATCTGTCCGCCTTCGGGCGTTGCCGAGACGCTCAGCGTGATGCGCCCGCCCCGCGGCGTGAACTTGAGCGCGTTCGACATCAGGTTGAGACAGATCTGCCGGATGGCGCGCTCGTCCGCCCAGATCTGCTCGAGGTTGCGCGGGAAGTCGAGCACGACCTGCAGGCCCTTGCTCTCGGCACGCAAATTCAAGAGGCGAAGGCAGTCCTCCACCACATCGGAGATGCGAACCGGCTCCTCGTGCAGCTCGTAGCGGCCGGCCTCGATGCGCGACAGATCGAGGATCTCGTTGATCAGCTGCAGCAGGTGCCGGCCGCTGTCGTGGATGTTGCCGGCATACTCCTTGTAGAGCTCGCTGTGCATCGGCCCCAGCACCTCGCTCTTCATCACCTCGGAGAAGCCGAGAATGGCATTGAGCGGGGTGCGCAGCTCGTGGCTCATGGTGGCGAGGAAGCGCGACTTGGCGACGTTGGCGGCTTCCGCGCGCCGACGGGCCTCATCGGAGATCGATTTCTCCTCCTCGATCTCGGCGATCAGCGCGTCCTTCTCGGCACGGAACTCCAGCATGGCGAGCGCGGTGGAATTGAGCCCCTTGGCGAGGAAGATGAAGTAGACGTGCAGCCCGATCGCCATCACCGCCATGGCCAGATAGAAGGGGTGACCCTGCATGAGCAGGCGGGCGACCACGGCCATCGTCATGGGAATGGTGCCGACGTAGAGGATCGTCATCACGGCCGAGGCGAAGGTCATGCGGATCGCCAGCAGCACGATGAGCGAGGTCAGAATGAACACGTGGGAGGCCGTGTCGCCGACGCCCAAGCCAACCGCCGCCATGCCGCCCCAGGCCAGCCCGCTCGCCAGCTCGAGCCAGACGAACTTCAGCCGCCATTTGTCGATGCGCACCTCGCTGCGCGGCTGGGCCAGGAACTTCCGGCAGGCCGCGATCATGAAAAACTTCATCGAGATGACCATCGCCAGCCACGCCGAGGCCTGCAGCACCGGCGCCCAGAACATGGAGGCGAGCGAGAATATGACGGCAAGCAATGGCAGGGTGACGCGGGCGGAAAGCTCGTTGTGCACGAACATCGACAGGAGCTCGTACTCGAACTCCGGCTTCAGGTCCGTGCCCTGCGAAAGGCGTGCGCGCAACTCGCGCACGCGCTCCTGCGCGGCGGCGCGCGGGTCCTTCGCGCGCGAGCGCGGCGGCAGGCTCGCGGTGGTTTCCTCGCCTGGCATCTTCTCCCTCGCAAGATGCCGGCGGGCGCACTCCACCCGGCCGGCGCTCCGCTGCGAGCGTTGGCAAAGGGCAATCTTGCGGCAAATCCCTAAAATCGCGTTTACCGCAAGAGCTTGCGAGCGCCTGTTAAGGGCCGGCACAACAACACCGACGCGAGCCGTCGCCCGGCTGGGCGTGTCCGGCTTGCACCACCAACGTGCCTCCGTTACCACTGCAAGAGGGACCCGTTAGGCGGAGCACGTGCCGATGAAGATCCTGCAAGCGAAAGTGGCGCCCAATCCACGGCGCGTGCGCATATTCCTGGCCGAGAAGGGCATCCAGGTGCCCTTCGAAGACGTGGACCTGGTGCAGAGCGCGCACAAAACGGCCGAATTCACCAAGCTCAACCGCTTCCAACGCGTCCCCGTGCTGGTGCTCGACGACGGCACCGCTATCTCCGAGACCATGGCCATCTGCCGCTATTTCGAGGAGACGAAGCCGGAGCCGGCGCTGTTCGGCAAAGGCGCGCTCGGCCGCGCCCTGGTCGAAATGTGGAACCGGCGCATGGAGTTTGGCCTGTTCTTCTGCGTTGCCCAGGCGTTCCGGCATCTCCATCCGGCCATGGCGCAAATGGAGGTGCCGCAGGTCGGCGCCTGGGGCGAGGCCAACAAACCGCGCGCGCAAGAGGTCCTCAAATTCCTCGATGAGGAGCTGGCGGGACGGCGGTTCATTGCCGGCGACAGTTATTCCGTGGCGGACATTACAGCGCTGGTGGCGGTCGATTTCATGAAGCCGGCCCGCATCGAGCGACCGGAGGGCCTGAAATACCTGGCCCGCTGGCATGAGGAGGTTTCGGCCCGGCCGAGCGCCAAGGCCTGACGGGCGCTGCGCTTGGGTCTTGGGCGTCGTCTGTTCCCTAGGTGACAGACGGTCAAGAGAATTGCGTTCAGGCTTGGCAGGACGATGCCTTCACATGCGAGCCCGGGTGCGATGAAACTGACTGTCGTTGGCTGCGGCGACGCCTTCGGCTCCGGCGGGCGCCTGCAAACCAGCTACCAGGTGGAGGCCGCCGGCACGCGCTTCCTGATCGACTGCGGGGCAACCGCGCTGATCGGCCTCAATCGCCTAGGCATCGATCCCAACACCATCGAGACCATCTTCATCTCCCACCTCCACGGCGATCATTACGCCGGCCTCGTCTGGTGGCTGATCCACGCCCACCATGTGGCCAAGCGCACGGTGCCGCTCACCGTGGTCGGCCCGCCGGGCACCAAGGCGCGCTTCGAGACGACAGCCGAGGCCCTGTTTCCAGGCTCCAGCACTGTGGCGCGGCGCTTCGACATGCGGTTCCAGGAAATGACGCGCGAGGCGCCGCTCGACGTTGGGCCAGTGCGGGTCACGGCCTTCGAGGTGGTGCATCCCTCCGGCGCCCCGTCGCATGCGCTGCGCTTCGACGTCGCCGGCAAGGTGCTGGCGTTCACCGGCGACACGCAATGGACCGACACCCTGGTGCCCGCCGGGCAAGGCGCCGACCTCTACATCATGGAGTGCTTCCACTTCGACGGCGCACCCCGCTTCCACATGAGCTGGACGACGATTGCCGGCCAGCTCGACCGCATCGGCGCCAAGCGGGTCATGCTGACGCACATGGCCGAGCCGATGCTCGCGCGCCGCGGCGAGGTCGCGGACGTGCGCGTCGTGCTGGCCGAGGACGGGCTGGTGCTCGAGGTATGAAGGCCGCATCGCGCGAGCTCAGCCGACTGGGGCGCGAGATCCGGGCCTGCCGCATCTGCATCGAACGGCCCGAGGGCGCTCCCATGCCGCATGCCCCGCGCCCGGTCCTGCGCGAGAGCGCCACAGCCCGCATCTGCATCTGCAGCCAGGCGCCCGGCGTGCGCGTGCACGCCTCAGGCACGCCCTTCACCGACCCTTCCGGCGACCGCCTGCGCGGCTGGCTCGGCCTTTCCAGCGCGCAGTTCTACGACCGGAGCCGCATCGCCATCGTGCCGATGGGCTTCTGCTTCCCCGGTCACGATGGGTCGGGCGGCGACCTGCCGCCACGCCGGGAATGCGCGCGCGCCTGGCATGAGCGTCTGTTCGCCGCCATGCCGCAGCTCGAGCTCGTCCTCGCCGTCGGCAGCTACGCCCAGCGCTGGCACCTGGGCGCG
>DATEVP010000175.1:0-5810 GCA_035258465.1 Hyphomicrobiaceae bacterium | reverse complement strand
CGCCGGCCGCGGCACGCGTGCCCTCCATCGCAGCGGGTCCCTGATCGCGTTCTCGGCCCCGCCGGCCGCCACGCCGGCCCCGCCGCCGACGCTTGCCGCGCCGGTCCTCGCGATCGTCCTCGCCGCGCGCCGTCGACGGCTGCTCGCCGAGCCCTGCCGGCTCATCGAGCGGCTCGTCCTCGAACGCCTGCACGCGCTCCTCGGCCGGCGCCCGGTCGGGGCCTACGTCGTCGGCTTCGCCGTTGCGCGCGAATGGCGCCTGCTCCCCGCCCGCGCGATGCTCGGGGCGATCGTCGCGGCGGCCCCGCCGCCGGCGCCGCCGTCCACGACGGGCGCCTTCGCGCTCGCTTTCGCTTTCGGCCTCCTCGGCCGGCTCGCTGACGCTCTCCTCGGCTTCCTGCCCCTCGAAGCCCCACTCCATATTGACGACGGCGCGCTCCTGCGCCCTCGGCGGCGGCACCGCTTGCGCCGCGGACTTCTCGATGGCGAAATTGGAGCCCTGCATGCGATCGCTCGCCTGCACGGTGATCGTCATGCCGTAGCGCCGCTCCATCTCGGTGACGAAGGAGCGCTTGTTGTTGAGGATGTAGAGGGCGACGTCCGCTGTCGTCACGGCGATCAGCGAATGGCGCGCATCGCGCAGACACTGGTCCTCGAGCGCACGCAGCACCGCCAGCGCCACCGATTCCACCGAACGGATGATGCCGGTGCCCTGGCAATGCGGGCACTGCGAGGTGGAGCCCTCGAGCACGCCCGTGCGCAGGCGCTGGCGCGACATCTCCAACAGGCCGAAATGGCTGATGCGCCCGACCTGGATGCGGGCACGGTCGTGGCGCAGCGCGTCCTTGAGGCGGTTCTCCACCTTGCGGTTGTTGCGCCGCTCCTCCATGTCGATGAAGTCGATGACGATGAGGCCGGCAAGGTCCCTGAGCTTCAGCTGGCGCGCGATCTCTTCCGCCGCCTCGAGGTTGGTGTTGAGGGCCGTCTCCTCGATCGAGAATTCCCGCGTCGCCTTGCCGGAGTTGACGTCGATCGACACCAGCGCTTCCGTCTGGTTGATGACGAGATAGCCGCCGGAGCGAAGGTTGACGTAGGGGCTGAACATCGCGTTCAGCTGCCGCTCGATCTGGTAGGCGTTGAAGAGCGGCTCCGGCTCCTCGTACTTGATGACGTGCTTGGCCTGGCTCGGCGAAAGCATGCGCATGAATTCCTGCGCCTCGGCGTGGGCAGCCTCCCCCGCCACCACGATCTCGTCGGTGTCCTTGGAGTAGAGGTCGCGGATCGAGCGCTTGATGAGGTTGCCCTCCTCGTAGACGAGGCAGGGCGCAATCGAGCGCAGCGTCAGGTCGCGCACGTTCTCCCACAGACGCAGCAGATATTCGAAGTCGCGCTTGATCTCCTGCTTGGTGCGCGCCGCCCCGGCCGTGCGGATGATGAGGCCCATGCCCTCCGGCACCTCGAGCTCGTGCGCGATGGCCTTGAGGCGCTTCCTGTCCTGCGGCTGCGTGATCTTGCGGGAGATGCCGCCGCCGCGCCCGGTATTGGGCATCAGCACCGTGTAGCGGCCCGCGAGCGACAGGTAGGTGGTCAGCGCCGCACCCTTGCTGCCCCGCTCCTCCTTGACGACCTGCACGAGGATGACCTGGCGCCGCTTGATCACCTCTTGAATCTTGTAGGAGCGCATGCGCCGGCGCGGACGCTCCGGCACCTCCTCCATCGCGTCCTCGGAGCCGACCTCGTCGACACTGGTGAGCGTCTCGGGGAGCTCGGCCTGCTCGGTGACGACCTCTTCGACATGGCCGCCGTTGGAAGCCTCCTCGCTGCCGTTGAGCGGGGCCGAGGGGGGCTCGCCCGGTTCGTCGGAGGTCTGACGGGCTTCCGCCGCGGGCTCCTGCGTCAGCGTATCGTCGGCCTGGCTCGCCGCTGCGGGGGCCTGCGCCGGGGGCTCGTAAGCGGGCTCCTCGGGAAGATCCGCCGGAACGTCGTCGGCGGGCGCCTGCGGCGGCTCGTGCCTACCGCCGCGAGCCTCCGCGCGTTCCGCGCGCTCGGCCCGCGCATCGGCTTCGGCCTCGGCTTCTGCTTCGGCTTCCGCCTCCTCCTGCAGGAGGGCCTGTCGATCGGCCATCGGGATCTGATAGTAGTCGGGATGGATTTCGCTGAACGCCAGGAAGCCGTGGCGGTTGCCGCCGTAGTCGATGAACGCCGCCTGCAGCGAGGGCTCGACCCGGGTCACCTTGGCCAGATAAATGTTCCCGCGCAGCAGCTTGCGTGCCGCGGATTCGTAGTCGAACTCCTCTACCCGGCCATTGCGCAGCACCACGACCCTGGTCTCTTCCGGGTGCGTGGCATCGATAAGCATTTTGTTAGACTTTTCCATGTGATGGGGTCCTTGGCGCCGAAGCCGGCGGCGCGAGGCCGCCCCTGGGCGCAGCCCGCTCGGGATGCGCGCTTCGTCGTTGCGCCGATTCCGGTTGCTGATGCCGGACCACGATGGCTGAGCGTGCGCCAGCTGCCCGACGGGCTGCGAAGCGCCAGAGCGACAACCGGCAAAGCGATACCGCACGGCTGAAGATCAGCCTCCGGTTGGCGATTGTCTCCGTACGGTGAACGTCTTGCCGTCATGGTCCACGTGACGTTGGAGCACGCGAGCACGTGCCGCTGCTCCTCAAATGATGCCCGGGTCTCGGGCAAACCTCGCGAACCTGAATTCGGCGTCCGCGTGCCGTTCCCACATCTGGGCCCCTCCGCCACGGGCGAGGCCCTTGCCGATGCGGTCCGCGTGAGGTGACCGAAACCACGATCCTTATTCTTGCCTTGCGGCAACACCGCGGGCAGGCAATCGCGTTTCGTTCATATCGAACCGAGACGCCGTATCAGCGACAGGCGGGCCAAATTGCTGCGCGTGCTGGGCAGGCGGCGAGCCTTGTGCCCCGGGCCTGTTTGCACGCCTTGGCACGCCGCCGCAAAGCGGATACGGCGCCAATCGATGGGACTTCTTTAGGCTCTCACCCCTGCTGTGGCAAGAAAGTTTTGTCGACGGACACTTTGCCCGGCCAACCCTTGCAACTAACACTCGATTCGGCAAACAACAGGTTAAACTCATGGCGGGCGCCGTTTGGATAAGGTAGCGAAGGAGCCTATGGCGACGGGGGGGCAGCGATGCACCAAGGTGTGGCCGGTCGTGGCCTGCGCGGCCGCCCTGCTGGTTCCTGTTGCCGGCGCGGCGCAAACCGAGATCAAGAAGGCTATGCCGCCCGGAGCGGCACCCAAGGAAATGGAGGTCAAGAAGGGGCTGCAAAGCGGGCCGCTCAAGGGGCCACTGGCTCCGCCGGCGGCCCAACCGGTAACCCCGCCGGCAGCCGCCCCCGAGCAGCCGGTCGCGGCAGGCTGGTTCGCCGAGGTCGCTGATCGGGCTGTAACGGCAACCGCGGCAGAGATATCGGGCGACATCCGGCGTACGCGGTTCTCGCTGGTGCTCAGCCGCGCCGTTCCCTATCAGATTTTCACGCTCGCAGATCCTTATCGGCTGATCATCGACATGCCGGACGTGAGCTTTCGTTTGCCAAAGGGGGCCGGGCAGCAGGGGCGGGCGCTCATTCAGGCTTATCGCTACGGGCTGTTCGCTCCCGGCAAGTCGCGCGTCGTCATCGACGTGACCGCCCCGGTCAAGGTCGAGGCGGCCGCCTTGATCGGCCGGCCGGGCTCGACACGAGCGCAGCTCAACGTCGACATGTCGCTGACCGAGCGCGCGAGCTTCCTGGCCGCGCTGCCGCCACGCGCCCCGCGGGCGAAGGAAGCGGAGGACGTTGCAGGCCCCTCCACCGGCGGGGCCAGCAGCAAGCCTGTCATCGTCATCGATGCCGGTCATGGCGGGGTCGACCCCGGCGCGGTCAACGGCGACGTGATCGAGAAGAACGTGGTGCTCGCGGTCGCGCGCCAGCTGCGCACGATCCTGGCCACGAAGCAGCGCTACGACGTGCACATGACGCGGTCCGACGACCTGTTCGTTTCGCTCAACCGGCGGGTGGCGATGTCGCGCAGGCTCACCGCAAGCCTGTTCATATCCATTCATGCCGATACGGTCGGCGCGCAGGAGTTCGCTCAAAACGTGCGCGGCGCAACCGTCTACACGCTCTCGGAGCTCGCCTCGAGCCAGCAGGCGCAGCTACTCGCCGACAAGGAGAACGCCGCCGACATTCTGGCCGGCGCCGAGACCGTCGCGGAGGACGAGACCGATCAGGTGAAGGGCATCCTGATCGATCTCATGCGGCGCGAGACGGCGAACTTCTCGGCCGACTTCCGCGGCCACGTGCTGTCGCGCCTGAAGAGAACGATCGCCTTGTCGCGCGATCCCGCCCGCTCGGCTGCGTTCCAGGTTCTCAGGCAACCGCAATCGCCGTCGGTCCTGATCGAGCTCGGCTACATGAGCAACCAGCAGGACGCGAGACTGCTGATCTCCCCCGATTGGCAGCGCCAGGTTGCCGCGTCCATCGCCGCCGCGATCGACGAATATTTTGCCAAGCGTTAAGAAAGTTCCTGGTGGCGAAGCGAAAATCAGGCCTGATGATGCCACATTCCGTGCTAAGGTGCCGCCGTCTCCAATCGCATCTCCCATCGTGCTTGCCGGTCAAGGGTGGGCTCGACCCAACGAGTGCGACAAGATCGGATTTCATGCGATGAGACCCCCGCCGATCCTTCCTCCAGCCGTGCCGAAAAAGCGGCGGCGACGCAGCTGGCTGCTGGGCCTGCTCGGCTTCGGGTTCGCATCCGGAGTGGTGCTGTTCCTGGCCGCCTCCGCCGTCGCCGGCTTCTTCGTGTGGAAGGCCTCGCGCGATCTGCCCGACTACGAGAGCCTGTCCAAGTACGAGCCGCCGGTGATGACGCGCATTCATGCGCACGACGGCAGCATGATGGCCGAGTACGCGCGCGAGCGGCGCATCTTCGTGCCGATCAACGTCGTGCCGAAACTGGTGATCGCAGCCTTCCTCTCCGCCGAGGACAAGCGCTTTTACGAGCACGGGGGGCTCGATTTCGCCGGCATCGGGCGCGCCGTCTATCGGTTCCTCGAGACCAAGGTCAAAGGCGGCAACCGCCGCACCGAAGGCGCCTCCACCATCACCCAGCAGGTGGCCAAGAATTTCCTCTTGAGCAGCGACCGCACGCTGGAACGAAAGATGAAGGAGGCGATCCTTTCCATCCGCATCGAGCGCACCTATTCCAAGGACAAGATCCTCGAGCTCTACCTCAACGAGATCTACCTCGGCCTGAACTCCTACGGCGTCGCCGCCGCCGCGCTCAACTATTTCAACAAGGAGCTGAGCGAGCTCTCCATCGAGGAGGCCGCCTACCTCGCCGCCTTGCCGAAGGCGCCGAACAACTACCACCCCTTCCGCAGGCCGAAGGAAGCCACGACCCGGCGCGACTGGATCATCGACCAGATGGCCGACGTGGGCTACATCACGGTCGAGCAGGCCAAGGCATCCAAGGCCAAGCGGCTGGCGGTCAACGTCCGCAATCTCGGCACGCAGATCTTCGCGGCGGACTATTTCGCCGAGGACGTGCGGCGCACGCTTGCCGCCCACTTCGGCGAGGACGGCCTCTACGGCCGCGCCGACCGCACGAGCATCGGCGACGGGCGCGTCAACGGCGGGCTCTCGGTGCGCACCACGCTCGACCCCAACCTGCAGCGCATGGCACGCAAGGCGCTGATCGACGGCCTCGTCGCCTTCGACCGCGACAAGGGATGGCGCGGCCCCGTGCAGAAGATCGACATCGCCGGCGATTGGGGTGTCGCGCTCGGCGGCATCGAG
>DATEVP010000174.1:0-4546 GCA_035258465.1 Hyphomicrobiaceae bacterium | reverse complement strand
GCCACCGGACGTCCAAGGAGGTTGTCCGGTACACGCGCGGCGCGCGGCAGAAGGTGCTGGCCGCGAAGGCGATGGGGCGGTTTGCGGAGGATCAAAAACCGAACGAAAGTGTCCCACTTTCCCCGGCAGAAACCGCCGGTGGGACAAAATCGGGCTCCAAGTGATTGATTTGATTGGGGCCGGTCAGGTAGTGGTGCCCAGGGGCGGAATCGAACCACCGACACCGTGATTTTCAGTCACGTGCTCTACCAACTGAGCTACCTGGGCAAACCTTGAATGCGTCGAGCCTCGGCTCGTAAGGGTCGAGGCAAGCCCTCGAGTTAGTCGCGGCGCTTTGAATAGGGGAAGCCTGCCGCAACCGCAAGCCCCTGTTGGCTTTGCGGCGTCGCAGGGTCAAGCTCGCGGCGCCGCGGCGTCAGACCGGCGGCACGGTCGCGTAGCAGCGGGTTAAGAGCGCGTGGCCGGGCCGGGCGCCGTCTACACTTCGCCGCCGCTATACTATATTAGCGGGCGACGCACCGCTGAACGCCAGCGCAAAGGAGAAGCCCATGCGGGCCGAAGCCGAAAAACTCAGCCAAGCCATCCGCGACTCGCTCGAGCTGCTGCGGAGGCATCTTTGACTGGGATGCCGCGCCTGCCCGCCTGGCCGAGCTGAACAAGCGCGCCGAGGACCCCAACCTGTGGAGCAATCCGCAAGCTGCGCAGAAGGTGATGCGCCAGCGCCAGGCGCTCGAGCGCGCCATCGAGGGCTACAAGAAGCTCGATCGTGACTTCGACGACGCGGTCACCCTGATCGAGCTGGGCGAGGCGGAAAAGGACGAGGCCTCCGTCGCCGAGGGCGAGGCCTCGCTCAAGAAGCTCGCCGAGGAGGTGCGCCGGCAGGAGGTGGAGGCGCTGCTCTCGGGCGAGGCCGACGGCAACGACGCCTATGTCGAGGTGCACGCCGGTGCCGGCGGCACCGAGAGCCAGGACTGGGCCGAGATGCTCAGCCGCATGTACCTGCGCTGGGCCGAGGACCGCGACTACAAGGTGTCGATGGTCGAGCAGAGCGCGGGCGAAGAGGCGGGCATCAAGTCCGCCACCCTCCTGGTCAAGGGCGAAAACGCCTACGGCTGGCTCAAGACGGAATCGGGCGTGCACCGGCTGGTGCGCATCTCCCCCTACGACAGCAACGCGCGCCGGCACACGTCCTTCGCCAGCGTCTGGGTCTATCCCGTGGTCGACGAGAACATCGAGATCGACATCAAGGAGAGCGACTGCCGGGTCGACACCTATCGCGCCTCCGGCGCCGGCGGCCAGCATGTGAACACGACGGACTCGGCCGTGCGCATCACCCATATCCCGACCAACATCGTGGTGGCGAGCCAGCAGGAGCGCTCGCAGATCAAGAACCGGGCCATCGCCTGGGCGATGCTGAAATCGCGCCTCTACGAGCTGGAGCTGAAAAAGCGCGAGGAGAAGGCCACCGCGGCAGCCGCCAGCAAGACCGAGATCGGCTGGGGCCACCAGATCCGCTCCTACGTCATGCAGCCCTATCAGATGGTGAAGGATCTGCGCACGGGCACGCAAAGCTCCGATCCGCAGGGCGTGCTCGACGGCGACATCGATGCCTTCATCGAGGCGGCGCTGGCCCAGCGCATGTCGGGCGCCGGGCCGGCGAAGGTCGAGGATATCGATTAGGGGCTGCTTTGGTTGAAGAGCGCGTCTGACGTGGACCGAGAGGCGTGCCGCAATCTCCGCCTCCTTGGCCGTGGCCGAGGTCTCAACGCCGGCACTCTCCATTTCCATGCTGGCAACAACGGATGCTCCCACGGTCGACCTATAAGATGGCGCCGAGGTCAATCGCGGCCGAAGACAACGGAGGCGAGGCGAATGATCGATCCGACGACGGGCCTCGAATTGAGCCGCGTGAGGCGCAACCCGCGCAATGACCCTGGCGAGGTGAGAAGCGCATTGTCCCTGTCGGCTCGATTGCCTATGATCCGGCTAAGGAGGAGCCTGCAGCTGCCGGGCAGCGCTTGGGGCGGCGCGGACGCGGACGGCCAAGCGTTGTCGCCGGTGCCAGCAACGCTGATTCCGTCGGTCTTTGCCTGACGCTTTTGTGACAATGGCGCCGCTGCCTTTGGCTCTACGTATTCCCACGGCACGAACTCGAGTTAGGAGCGTTTCAAATGGCAACCTGGACCCCCGACAAGACCTTCTATCCTTCCCCGCGCATGGCCATGAAGGCGCCGGCCGAGACGGTGGCCTACGTCGCAGCCTTCGACCCCAACCGCAAGCAGCCCGACGGGATTGCCGTCGTCGACGTCGATCCCAAATCCAAGACCTACTCGACGATCATCGGCACCACCGCCATGCCGAACGCGGGCGACGAGCTGCATCACTTCGGCTGGAACGCCTGCTCCTCGTGCCTGTGCCCGAACGCACCACACGCGCACGCGGAGCGCCGCTATCTCGTGGTACCGGGGCTGCGGTCCTCGCGCATTCACATCCTCGACACCAAGCCCGACCCCAGGAAGCCGACGATCGTCAAGGTGATCGAACCCGCCGAGGTCGCGGAAAAGGCCGGCTATACCCGCCCGCATACGATCCACTGCGGACCGGAGGGCATCTACGTCGTCGCGCTCGGCAATCGCGAGGGCAAGGGCCCCGGCGGCATCTTCCTGATGGACCACGAGACCTTCGACATTCGCGGCCAATGGGAAATCGATCGCGGACCCCAGCACTTCGCCTACGATGCCTGGTGGCACCTCGGCCACGACACGATGGTCACCAGCGAGTGGGGCACGCCCGACACCTTCGAGAACGGGCTCATCCCGGAGGTGCTGCTCGGCGCCAAGTACGGCCGGCGGCTGCATTTCTGGGACCTGCACAAGCGCAAGCACCAGCAGACCATCGACTTCGGCGACAAGTACCAGCTGGTGTTCGAGCTGCGCCCCGCGCACGACCCCACCAAGGCCTACGGCTTCGTCAACTGCGTTATCAGCCTGGAGAACCTCTCGTCCTCGATCTGGACCTGGTACAAGGACGGCGACAAGTGGGCCGTCAAGAAGGTGATCGAGATCCCGGCCGAGCCGGCCACGGAAGACCAGCTGCCGCCGATGCTCAAGGGCTTCAAGGCCGTGCCGCCGCTGGTCACCGACATCGATCTCTCCATGGACGACAAGTTCCTCTATGTGGCGTGCTGGGGCACCGGCGATCTGCAGCAGTACGACGTGTCCGATCCCTTCAAGCCCAAGCTCACCGGCAAGGTGCGCATCGGCGGCATCGTCTCCAAGGCCACCCACCCCGGCGCCAAGAACGGCGCCTTGAGCGGCGGGCCGCAGATGGTGGAGATCAGCCGCGACGGCAGCCGTGTCTATTTCACCAACTCGCTCTATGGCGCCATCGACCCGCAGTTCTATCCCGACGGCATCGAGGGCTGGATGGTGAAGCTCGACGCCAAGCCCGGCGGCGGCATCGCCTTCGATCCCAAGTTCTTCGTGCAATGGCCGGCGCCGCATCGCCCGCACCAGGTGCGGCTCGAGGGCGGCGACTGCTCCTCGGACTCCTACTGCTATCCTTGACGGGGGACGGGGCCATCGCTGCGGCAGGGTCGTGGCCCGAGCTTTGGCCCTGGCTCGCGCTGGCCGGGCTTGGAGCGTTTCATGGCCTGAACCCGGGCATGGGCTGGTTGTTTGCCGTGGCGCTGGGTCTCCACCGGCACGACCGGCGCATGGTGTGGCTATCGCTCCTGCCGATTGCGCTCGGCCACGCGCTCTCCATCGGCGCCGTCGCGCTGGCGTTCATTTGGGCGGGCCTCATCGTCGACGGGCGGGCGCTGCGCATCATCGCCGGGCTCGCGCTGATCGGCTGGGCGCTCTATCACTGGCGCTACGGCCACCGCCATCGCGTGCGCTTCGGCATGCAGGTGGGGCTCTTCGGGCTCGCCGTGTGGTCCTTCCTGATGGCAACCGCGCACGGCGCCGGACTCATGCTGTGGCCCGTGCTGATGCCGCTCTGTCTCGGCAGCGGTTCCGGATCGGGCGATGCGCCATTTGTGACGGCGCTGGCCGGCGTCGGCGTGCACACGCTGGCGATGCTGGCCGTGACCGGCGCGATTGCCGTTGCCGTCTACGAGTGGGTCGGCCTCGAGATCCTGCGCAGCACCTGGGTCAACGTCGATCTCGTCTGGACGCTAGCACTGGTGGCGGCGGGTGGTGTGCTGCTGCTGCTCGCTTGGTAGCCGCCGTATCATCCCGGCCAAGGGTGCAACGCGCATGCCCGTTCACCGCCGTGGTGAGCTTGTCGAACCACGCGGCCACCGCACGGTGACTTCATCCGTCCTTCGACAAGCTCAGGACGGGGAGACGATTTGCGGCGCGGCCCGACAGCTACGCCGCGAGCTGGCCGCGCGACCACATCAGGCGGGCGCGTAGGACGCCCGCCGACGATCCCCTGTAACGTGTCAAACACCTTCGTCCTCGCAGCGTTTCCGCTCGAGGCTTTGCAAGGCGAGGGGAGCGGGGGCGCTGTGCACCCTGGCTCTTTCTGTAAGAGAGGCGCA
>DATEVP010000173.1:0-9931 GCA_035258465.1 Hyphomicrobiaceae bacterium | reverse complement strand
CCCGTGGCGTTGCAACCTCCCCCCTCGTACGTCCCTCGGTTGCCCTCGGCACAGGGGGAGGAGGAGACTGCCGCCCGCGATCGGTCTATCGGCTGGCGTCGTGTGCCAACGTCAATCCGAGAGCTGTCTCACGGGCCGCCGCTGAGCTTGGAGGCCATCACGGCGATCGTGCGCTGGTAGACCTCGGCGCGGTTCCAGTCCCGGAGCACGGCATAGTTCGCCGAGCCCTCCTCCCAGCCCTGGCCCGCCTGCCAGCCGTAGCCTTTCAGGAAGTTGGCGGTGGAGGCCAGCATGTCGGGCACGCTGTGCTCGAGGTCGCGCCGGCCGTCGCCGTCGAAATCGACGGCGTACTTGTAGTAGCCCGAGGGGAGGAACTGCGTGTGGCCGATCTCGCCGGCCCAGCC
Organism: Hyphomicrobiaceae bacterium; assembly: GCA_035258465.1. Classification (GTDB taxonomy): domain Bacteria; phylum Pseudomonadota; class Alphaproteobacteria; order Rhizobiales; family Hyphomicrobiaceae; genus AWTP1-13. Next base: position 9,527 of record DATEVP010000173.1, on the reverse strand, counting down.
GCCGCGCAGCTGCGCCACGGTGAGGTCGCCGCGCTGCACGATGCGCAGGGCGTCGAGCAGGTGGCCGGTGAAGAACTCCGAGCGGCGGCAGTCGTAGGCCAGCGTGGCGATCGAGCGCAGAATCGAGAACTTGCCGCTCGAGTCGGCGCCGTAGTTGGTCTCGAGCCCCCAGATGGAGATCAGGATCGGCCCCGGCACGCCGAAGCGCTGCTCGATGCGCGCCAGCGTCGCCTGATGCGTGCGCATGAGCGCCTGGCCGCGGCGGATCAGGGCCGGGCCGACGCGGCGCGCGTAGAACTCCTCGAAGGAGAGCTTGAAGGAGCGCTGCGACCGATCGAGCCGGACCACGGTGGGGTCGTAGGTCAGGCCGGTGAGCGCCGTGTCGATGGTCGCGGGCGAAATGCCCTGCGCGGCGGCGGTGCGCTTGAAGCGCGCGAGCCAGGCGTCGAAGCCGGCGCCATCGTTGCCGCACTGGGCGACCGCCGGCACGGAGAAGAGGCAGGCGGCGAGCAGCGCGCACGCGGCTGTCGTTGCTCGGAAAGACCAAACTCGCGGAGGCGGAAGACTCGGCATGGGTTTCCCCGGAGGGCGCAAAGGGGTCAGACCCCCTGCTCGAAATTCGGAAGGTCGTTCAGTGGAGGGTCGGGGTCTGACCCCTTTCGGCCGCAGGCTAGCATCCGCGCTGGGCGACTGTCTTTCGCCCAGCCCAGGTCCATCCGGTGCCCCATCGTCGCGGCGCGAGGTATGGAACCGCGGCCCGCAACAATCGGTCACAATTTGTGAGGTGCGTGGCCTTTTTCAGGCCAAGGCCACGATCCCTACTCCACCGCATGTCGTTCGCATGTGTGTTGCGTGAGTAGCGTTGAGGAGTGTGCGTATGCTGTTGGAGTCCGTGCTGTCGGATACTGGACTTGGCCTGGCCCGCGCCGACCATGATATGGCCCAAGCCGAACGCAACATCAGACGCCTCAAGACCCTCGTCGCGAAGGCCGCCATGCAGGGCTATCCGACCACGGAAGTCGAAGACCAGCTGAAGGCGATGACGCAGATGCTCGCCCACCTCAAGTCCCAGCGCTGGGAGATCGAAGGCCTGCTCGACGAGCCCTACGTCGTCCTCAACGGCTGACGCCGGCCGCGCGCCATGCGAGAGTGGCGGCGCCGACCGGCCCAACACGCCCGAGGGAGACATCCATGCGCGCCATTGTCGCCTATCTCACCGCCAAGCCAGGCAAGGAAGCGGAGTTCCAGCAGCAGATGACGGCGCAGGCCAAGCGCTGCCTCGCCAACGAGCCGGGCTGCCTGCAGTTCGACGTCGTGCAGGACCCCAAGAGCCCCACCCGCTTCGTCATGCTGGAGGTCTACAAGGACGACGACGCCATCAAGGCGCATCAGGACAGCCAGCACTTCAAGGATTTCCGGCCGGTGGTCGGCGAGCTGGTGGCCGACCGCAAGGTCGAGGTGTTCAACATGGTCTCCGACGGCAAGGCGAAGCGCTGAACGCTTCCGGTGGGGGAGTCCGCCGCGCCGCGTGGCATCATCACCCCCGCCAGGAACGCCATCGCACTTAGCTCGCCGGCTGGCGTTTGTTTCACCGTCGCGAGCGGCGAGCTAAGTCCGTGGCGTTCCGTCCTCCCCCCTCGAGGGGGAGGGCAGCTCGGGCGATTGCCGCCATTTACCCTCCCGGGAGGTCCCGTGGCTCGGCTGATGCCCTGGCAGCGCATGGCTGGCGGGCTTGTGGCGGCGTTGGCCGTGTGCGATGGAGCCTGACGCGCTCATTCCGAAAGCTCGCTTCCCCTTGGTCTCCTTCCTCCGTTCGCCGGCCGCGGCCTACATCCTGTTGCCGACGGCGGCCGCCTGCTGGTCCGGAAACCACATCATCGCGCGGGCGATCGCCGGCATCGTCCCGCCGGCGAGCCTGTCCGTGGCGCGCTGGCTGGTGGTGGCGCTGATCCTGGGATTGGTGGGGCCCCACCTGCTGATCGCCGACTGGGGCAAGCTCAAAGCCAAGATCGGCGCGCTCACCTTCCTGGCCCTCATCGGCGGCGCCGCGTTCGGCACGATGCAGTACGTCGCTTTGCAGTATACGACCGCCATCAACATGGGCGTGGTGGGCTCGGTGTCGCCGGCCTTCATCGTGGCGGCAAGCTTCCTGCTGTTCGGCGACCGCATGAGCCTGCGGCAGCTTTCCGGCGTCGGCGTCTCGCTGATCGGGGTGCTGGCGATCGTCACGCAGCTGCAGCCGGAGTTGCTGCTCAGCCTCAGCTTCAACTTCGGCGACCTGATGATCATCGCCAACATGGTGCTGTGGGCCATCTACTGCGCTTGCCTGCGCCTGCGGCCCAACGTCCACCCGCTGAGCTTCCTGTTCGCGTTCGCGGTGATTTCCGGCCTTGCCAATATTCCCTTCGCCGTCTGGGAATATGCGATCGGCTTCCATTTGCATGCGACCGAGGCGACGCTGGGCGCGATCCTCTATGCCGCCGTGTTCACGACGCTGCTCGCTTATGTCTGCTGGAACCGCGGCGTGGAGCTCATCGGCGCGCCGCGGGCCGGCGCCTTCCTGCACACGATCCCGCTGTTCAGCGCCGGGCTCGCCACGTCGCTTCTGGGCGAGTCGCTGCAACTCTATCACGTGGCGGGGTTCGCGCTGATCCTCGCCGGCGTCACCCTGGCGGCGCGACCGGCCAGCCAACAGCGACAGCCCGCACTTCCCGACGCGCGCGTCTGATCCGCGCCAGGCAAGGCGCCTGCGGCGAGGTTGCGTCAGGCGCTCACAGCAGGCCGGAGGCGGCCAGTTTCGCCCGGATCGATTCGCGATCGAATGGCTTCAGGACGTAGTCGTCGGCGCCCGCGGTCAGCGCGCGCGCGATTTCACCCGTATCGTTCTCGGTTGCGCAATAGATGACGATCGGCTTGCCGCCATCTTCCAACGCCCGCAAGGAGGTGAGGAAATCGGTGGTGCCCATGACGGGCATGGAGCTATCGAGCAGGATCGCCTCGGGCATGGAGACTTTGCAGCTTTCGAGGGCCTCCTGCCCGTCGCCGGACTCGCTCGTTTGAAAATTCAGGCTCTCGAGAATTCGCTGCGCGACCTTCCGAACGATGTCGGAATCGTCGACGACGAGACAGGTCTTCATGACGACCTCGGTACGGCACGAACGAACGGTTTCGCGCGCACCAACGTGCGAGCGACTCGCAGGCAACGTGCCGACCCTGAAGGGAAACCGTTAAAGTTGCCTTGCAGCGGGGGAGACCGAGGGCAAACGCGGCTTTAGAGGAGCGGCTTGGCCGTCATGGCGATGTCGGCGCCTTCCTTGGCGATTTCGAGCCGCATCTTCGACGACGCGGCAAGCCTCCACGTATAGTAGGCCTGTATCGACAAGGCATCGAGAGCCGGCGGCTGCCCGCCGTTGACGTAATCGGCCAGATACTGCGGCGGCCGCGCCCCCGGGCCCTGGCAGCGCAGCAGGAAGCTCGGGCTATCCAGGCTGCCGGCAATGCTGAGCTCGATCTCGCCACCCCGCGGCAGGGCCGTGACGGCGCTGGCGAGGAGGTTGAGCAGCAGCTTGACCTTGTCCTTGGCCATCTGTCCGCGCAGGCCGCGCCAGGCGAGCTTGTGCTTGCCCTGGCCGAGGAGGCCGCGGCTGATCTGCTCGGCGGTGCCGAGGTCGATCTGGGCACCCGCCGACCCAGCCGCGCCGAAGGCGAAGCGGGCGAATTGCAGCCGGGCGGAGGCCTGCTCGGTCACGTTGCGGATGACGTCGAGGGCATAGTTTTTCGCCTCCGCGTCGTCGTCCTCGTCGAGAATCTCCAGGCCGTTGTAGATGGCGCCGACCGGACCGATCACGTCGTGGCAAATCTTGCTGGAGATCAGCGCAGCAAGCTCGAGATCGGTCGGTTGAGCGGTCATCGGGGGAGCACCGTTTTCGTTGGAATTGAAGTGCGGCCGGCAGTCCAAGACGGAGCACGCCACGCCTACCAACGAGACCGCCTGCGCATACGTGGCCTTGATACACGCTTCGCGCCCATGCTGCAAAGCGAGAGCGCGGGCGGCATCGAAGCTATTGTTTTTTCGTCACTACCGTTACATGTGACTGCGGCGGTGCTCTCGCCAGACGGCACCCAGCGCAGCCGCCGGGCGAATCACGCCGCACAAAGGTCCTATGCACGCCAACGAAATCGCACGCCTCGCCGACGGCCTGTTGAGCGTGGCGCTGGCCGCGGGACGCGTGCAGATGGCGCACTTTGCAGCCGGCGTGGCGGTGTCGATCAAGGACGATCAGAGCCCCGTCACCGCCGCCGATCACGAATCGGAGGAAGTCATTCTCGAGGGGCTCGCCCGCCTGGCACCGGGGGTTGCCGTGATCGCCGAGGAAGAGGTGACCGCGGGACGCATTCCCGGCATTGCGGGGGCGTTTTTCCTGGTCGATCCCCTCGACGGCACCAAGGGCTTCATCAAGGGCCGGCGCGAGTTCACGGTCAACGTCGGCCTCATCGAAGAGCGGTGGCCGGTATTCGGGCTCATCTACGCCCCGGCGCTGTCCGAGCTTTATGTGACCCTGGGGCCCGACAGCGCCGCGATGGCTCATATCGAGCCGGCAGCGGAGGCGCGCAGCCTCGCCGATTGCGCCCTGCGCCCCATCCGCACACGGGTGCCCGATCCGAATGCGATCAGCGCCTTGACCAGCCAGACCCATCTCAACCAGGCAACAATGCAGTTCCTCGAGGGCTACAACGTGATCGAGCGCCGCGCGATCGCCTCCTCGCTGAAGTTCGGCCTCCTGGCCAAGGGCGATGCCGACCTCTACCCGCGCATCGGGCCGACCAGCGAATGGGATACCGCCGCGGGCCACGCCATCCTCGCCGCGGCCGGCGGGTCCGTGACACGGCTCGACGGAACGCCGCTGTTTTACGGCAACGCCGAGCGCCGGTTCGAGAATCCGGATTTCGTGGCGTGGGGACGCGGACCGTTGCCGAGACAAGCAAAAGACTAGGCGCCGAGCCCCCAAAGCGGGCTTTTCGGCCACACTTTGGTAATACTTTACGACAATTGTCGCTCGATGGCGTGGCCGGAGCGTTGGCTCCGAAAATGCCAGCAAAACGGGTCATCATTCGAACCAACGGGTTCTACCATGCCCTCACGGGTCCCAGCGATAGCGGGCGGTCTCATCATCGGTCTGCCCATCGTGCTTTGGGCGGCATTGGCCTCGGCGCAGGAGCCGCTGCCTTGGCAGCGTCCCGGTGATCCGCGCTACCAGCAATCCGACGACGCCTATCGCCCACCCTACGATGGCCGGCGCTACAGCGATCCTCGCTGGAACGGCGCCAACGACACCGACACCTATGATCGTGACAGGCCGAGCGACGCCTATTCGCCGCGCTACAGCGCGCCCAAGGCTTTCGAAAAGGACCCGTATGCGCCGAGGTACGGCAACCCCGGTCCGGCGGCCAACGATGCCTACCAGCCGCCGCGCTCGGCTCAGGGCTATGGCCAGCCCTACTATCCGCCCCAGGCCAATCCCGGTTACGGCCAACCCTATTCGGGGCCGGCACGCGAGGGCTACGGGCAGCCCTACTCGTCCTCGCAGCGCGCGCCTTACGGTCAGCCCTACACGCCGCCGCCCGATCAGGTCTACAACGACCCATCCGACCGCGGCTACGGCCCTCCGCCCGCCTATGACCGCTACTATGGTCCGCCGCGCAGCGATGACGGCCGCGGCGGCGGCACCTATTCCTCCAACGAGATCCTTGCGGCCGGCCACTCCTTCTTCGGCTCCGTCAGCAAAGGCCTCGCCAGCGTCGTCGAGTACGCGTTCAAGAGTCAGGGCCGCCCGAACGGCTACATCCTGGGGCAGGACGCGGGCGGCGCGTTCATCGCCGGCCTGCGCTACGGCGAGGGCACGCTCTACACCAAAGATGCAGGTACCCACCGCGTCTACTGGCAGGGACCATCGATCGGCTACGACGTCGGCGCCGAAGGTTCCAAGGTCATGGTGCTGGTCTACAACTTGGCAGATCCGCAGGAAATCTATCAGCGCTTCGGCGGTGTCGACGGCTCGGCCTACATCGTGGGCGGCGTCGGGCTGACGTTCCAAAAGAGCGGCGAGGTCATCGTTGCGCCGATCCGGGCCGGCGTCGGCCTGCGACTCGGCGCCAACATCGGCTACCTGAAATATACGCGCACGCCGACGTGGAACCCGTTCTGAGCCGGTGCCGGGAACCACAATGGCGCGTGACGCCGCGGCACGGTGTTCGTAGTATCCATTGTGTGCGAATCTCGCCACAAGCGTGAGATCCTGGGCCGTGCCGGCTTGCAGGATTGTCGCGATTGAGCGATGGCTGTGCCGAGCATGCGGCGCCCGTGAATCGAGGAAGCAGGAGTGATCTCGATCCAGTCAGCGATGCTGGTGGTCCTGGGCTTCCTGGGCGCGTCGCTGCTCGGGTTGCTGGTCGCATCCGCGTTCTGGTCGCGGGCTGTCCGGCTGACGACGGCGCGCATCAAGCAGTCGATGCCCGTCAGCGAGCTGGAGATCAAGGCGGACCGCGACAAGCTGAGGGCCGAATACGCCATCAAGGTGCACAAGCTCGAGACGCAGCTCGAGCAGGCCAAGCTGACGCGGGCGCGGCAGCTGATCGAGATCAATCGGCGCGACGCCAGCATCTCCACGCTCGAAACCGACCTGATGCAGCTCAAGGTCGACGTGGAGGAGAACCACAATGCCCGGCGCGTGCTGGAGCAGACGGTCGCCGATCGACTCCCCAAGGTGGAAGCTCGGCTGGCCGAGGCCAAACGGCTGCTGTTCAACCGCGACCGCGAGATTGCGGAGCTGACGGCGGGCGCCAAGCGCCACAAGCTGGCGCTCGAAGAGGCAAGCTCGATCAATGCCCAGCAGAACGCCGAGATCAGCCGCCTGGCGACGACCGTGACGACGCGCGGCGGCCGCGCCCGCCAGCTGACCGGCGACGCGCGGCAAGACGGCGAGGTCGCGCTGCAGTCGGAAATCGAGGCGCTGAGGTCCAAGACGCGCGACCAGGCCAATCTGATCGATCGGCTGCAGCGCCGGCTGGGTCCCAACACGCTGGCTGCGTTCGCCAACTCGTCGCCCGCCGACGACGTCGACCGCGCGCGCCAGGACGTTTCGGAAGCGGAAGCGGCCCTGAGCGCCGTACGTGCCGGCGCGCCTTTGGAGGGCGACGCGGTCCGCGCCGCGCAGGAGCGCGAGGTCCGAGACCTCAAAGGCAGGATCGAGGATCAGGCCGGCGAGATCGCGCGCCTCAGGGCGGCATTGCAGGTGTTCGAGCAGCGCGACGAGACCGACGGCGTCAAGGGCAGCAAGATTGCGCTGCGCGCCCGTCTCGGCTCGGCTCAGGCGCAGGCCGACCAGCAGGCAGCGACCATCGGCCAACTCAGGGCGGAACTCGCCGCAACGCACGAGCGGCTCGCGCGTCAGGCCGCCCATTTCATGAAGGAGATGCGCCGCGTCGGCGGGGGGACCCAGCCGACCACGGGCCAGGCCCGTCACGCGCGCGGACCGGAGCGGGACAGCCTGGCGGAGCGCGTCACCCAGGTCTATTCGGCTGGGCCGGCCGGGCGGACCGTGACCGATGCGCCGCCGCAGGCTGCCGAAGCCATTCACGCGGCGGAGCCAGCTTCGGCCGAAACACCCCTCGCCAATGGGCGCAACGGGAAGATCGCCGACGCCGATAAAGCGGGAGCCGGGGCGGCTGCCGCACAAATGCCAAATGGACCGGGAATATCTGAGCAGCACCGCAAGCTTCGGCTGCTCGACCGGCTCACGGGCGTAGCCAAGAGCTGAAAAAGCGAGCACCGACCGCGGCGCGGTTGCGACGGCTGAAAAAGGGGCGTCGGCGCCGAGGCGCGCGACGCGCGTGAATGACGGCTGGCTGGCGGGAGCCGCCGATCTGTGACTGCAAACAGCAGGGGGTGCCATGTCGAGCGTATCTTCTCTCCCCGACGAGGGCGATGAGATCCACGGCCCTGGCCTGCCCAAGCCCATTCGCCTGAGCGAGGTCGCGCAGATCGCCGCCGAACGGCTCGACGGCGTCGCCGACGGGTCACTGAAAGAGGCGCTGGCATTGCGCCCTGCCGATCCGCCCATCACGCCGGAGCCCGAGGTTACCGACCGTGTCGAGACGGGATCGTCGGGTTCAAGCGCAGATCCCCCGGCCCCACTCGCGGAAACGCAGCCGGACGTGGCATCGGCCGAGCCGCAACCCATCGCCGGTCCTGAGCCGAGCCAAGCGATGTGGCCACCACCACCCGCCGTGACGGCGGAGGCATCGCCGGCAAATCCGGAATCGGCAGGCAGCCCGGACGTGAGCCAGGCAACCGGTGATGCCGCTGAAGCGCCATCTGCCGGCCCTCCGTCGCTTGCTACAGAGACGACAGAGGTCGGGAGCCCCTTCGCCAGTGCCCCGGCTGATGCCCAGCCCTCGGACATCGCCCTCGACGCCAAGGACCCTGGCACCGACGCCTTGCCGGAAGCGCCGTCGCCCCCCACGCCTCCCTATGTCGCGCCCATGCTCTTCCGCGCAGAGCCCATACAGGCCATGCGGCCCGTCGCCCGGGCCCACGGTGCCGTGCATCCGTTGCAGCTCGCGCCGGACGTCGCCGGCGGCCGCAATGAGCCGTCGCTCGCCGCGCTTCCAACGATCGCGCCGACCTCGGCCCACTCGGACACGATCGGGGCCGCGCCGCCCCTCGCCAGCGCGTACGGCGCCGCGGCCAAGCTGGCGGCCGACGCCACGGCGGCTGCCGAGGCGATCGAGAACCTGAAGCGGCTGCTGGAGCGGCAACTGCCAAGTCCCGCCCAGGCGCCCCAGCAGCCGGTGCACGAGCTCTTCGCCGAGCCCGCGACGGCACACGCGCCGCCGCCCTTGCCTGCGCAAGAGCCGCCACCGGAGATGCAGGACTATGAGCCTGATCCGGCCCCAGAAGGGCCGTTGCCGCGCCAGGGCGCCAGGAACCCTGCTTGGCGCGAGAGACGCCAGTTCGATTTCCGCGGCTTCATGGCGGGGTTCGCCCTCTCCTGGGCCATCGGCGCCGTGCTCTACATCTACTTGATGGCTGGCTGAGGCCTGAGCGCCAGGATCTTGCGCGCCTCGTCGGGCGTGGCGATCTGCCGGCCGGCGTCGCGCGCGCACCGCGCCAGCGCCGCCACCAGCTCGCCGTTGGATCGCGCCTTCCTCCCGTCCGGCAGATAGAACGTATCCTCCAACCCCGTGCGCAGATGGCCGCCGAGCTCGGCCGCGCGGGCGTGCAATGGCCAGATGCTGGCGCGGCCGATCGCTGTGACCTGCCACGGCGAGCCCTCGACGATCAGCTTGCGCAGGATGGGGAGGAGGTCGGGATCGGCCGGCATGCCGGAGTCGACGCCCATGACGAAGTTGTACTGCGGCTGACCCCTGTACATGCCGTTCCTCACGTACATCGCCACGCAGCGGACGATGCCGAGATCGAAGCATTCGAACTCGGGCTTGGTGCCGGTCCTGGCCATCGTCTCGAG
>DATEVP010000172.1:0-3639 GCA_035258465.1 Hyphomicrobiaceae bacterium | reverse complement strand
ACAAATTGTCTTGTGGGCACGGTGCTCGCCGGCGGCGAGCCGTGGACGGCCTCCGCACTGCTCGCGGGCACCGGTCTATCTTTGTTCTATATTTCCGGCATGTATCTGAACGATGCGTTCGACCGGGACATCGATGCAAAGGAGCGGCCTACCCGGCCGATCCCTGCCGGACTGATTTCGCTCAACGCCGTCTTCGCGGCCGGGTTCGGATTGATGCTCGCCGGACTAGGGTTCGTGCTCTGGGCAAGCACGGCCGCCTCGCCACCGACCGGCTGGCAGCCAATGTTTGCTGGACTCGGCCTCGGTTCGGCAATCCTGTTCTACGATTGGCATCACAAAGGCAATGCACTGAGCCCATTCTTTATGGGTCTTTGCCGCGTGCTTGCCTACCTCACCGCTGGGTTTGTTGCCGTGCGCCAGCCGTCGGCGGCGCTGATGGTGGCCGCTCTGGCCGGCCTTTGCTACCTCATCGGCCTCACCTATGTGGCCAAGCAGGAATCGTTCAATCGTCTCGGGAGCTTATGGCCGCTGCTGTTTCTGGCAGCGCCCCTCGCCTATGGCGTCGGCCACGTCGGCGAAGGCGATGCGGTTGTGCTGGTCTATCTCTTCGCGCTCACCGCATGGATCGGCTGGGCCCTCTACCTCTTGAAGCGTCGGGCAAAAGGCGATGTTCCGCGCGCTGTCATTTGCCTCATCGCGGGCATCGCGCTGATGGATGCACTGCTGCTCGCGACAGCGGGAGCCGCCGATGCCGCAGGCGTCGCGGTGCTATGCTTCCTGCTGACGCTTGCAATGCAATATTGGGTGAGCGGAACCTGATTCTCCAATGGTGACGGTCCGCTCGCATGGCGTGTGCTGACCCCCTGTTGTGGACACAGTTTCGCCCATTGGTTAGTCTCTATTGTCCGAAGAGGGACATCTCACAACAAAGCATCACGCAATCACGCGCTAAGCTGTGGAGGAAACGCGATGAGTTTCATACTTAAGTGCGTCGGCCTGGCTGTGGGCACCGCCTTGGCGCTAGCGGCTCCCGCCGCTGCGCAAACCAAGATCAAGTTTCAAGAAGTTGCGGGCGGTCTCATTCATCCGCTGGCAATGATGTCGATCCCGGACGGCAGTGGCCGCATGGCGGTCATCGAGCAGCACGGCCTGGTCAGGATCATCGATGCGCGCGGGCGCCTGCTGCCCGATGCGTTCCTCGACCTGAGCTCGAAGATCATCACGCTGCACCACTTCTTCGACGAGCGCGGGCTGCTTGGCCTCGCCTTCCATCCCGACTACCGGAACAACGGCAAGTTCTACGTCGCCTATTCGGTCCCGCTACGCGGCAGGGAGCTCGACCGGCGGCTGTGGTGGTCGCACACCAACGTCGTGTCCGAGTTCCAGGTGTCGAAGAGCGACCCCAACAAAGCCGACCCGAACCTCGAGCGGGTCATCTCCCAGATCGACTGGCCGCAATTCAATCACAACGGCCACTGGATCGGGTTCGGCCCGGACAACATGCTCTACATCTCGACCGGTGACGGCGGCTACGCCAACGACTGGGGCATCGGCCACAACGTCACGACGGGCAACGGTCAGGACCTGAGGTCGCTGCACGGCAAGATGCTGCGTCTCGACGTGAACAAGGCCGACCTCATCCCGGCGGACAATCCGTTCGTCGGGCGCAGCGACGCCCTGCCGCAAATCTGGGCGTACGGGCTGCGCAACCCGTGGCGCTGCTCTTTCGACATGGGCGGTGACAGGGCGCTCTACTGCGGCGACGTGCAGCAGAACTCCTGGGAAGAGATCAGCGTCATCACCAAGGGCGCCAACCTGGGGTGGCGCCGCATGGAAGGCGACAAGTGCTTCGACTACGTGAAGCCCGACAACCATCCGCCGACCTGCGACAAGACAGGCTTGGTCGAGCCCATCCTGGTCTACAAGAACTGCACGGCGATCAAGGACGGCTGCTTGGGGATCTCGGTCACCGGCGGCTACGTCCATCGCGGCGCACAACAGGCCCTGCAGGGCAAGCTGATCTTCGGCGACTGGTCGAAGTCGTTCGAGAAGATGGACGGCCAGGTCTTCATTGGCACCAAGGGTGCCGACGGCAAGTGGACGATGCAGGTTGCGCAGGTCGAGGGCATGTCGCCGGCGCCTTACGTTCTGGCCTTCGGGCAGGACGACAAGGGCGAGGTCTACGCCTTGACCAGCATTTCCACCGGTCCCGTCGGCGGGCACGACAAGATCTACAAGATCGTTGCCCCCTGACGCATACCTGTGAGGCCCTAACGGGTAAAGGGAGCGGCTCGCAAGAGCCGCTCCTTGTTTGCCTGAGGTCGAATTGGGAGAGCCCGCGTTGCCGCTGCATGCCCGTAGCATCCGAGCCTTCGGTCTTGCCGTCGCGATGGTGCTCGTGGCGGTTCCAGCCATTGCGCAACAATCGGCGGCGACCACTGAGCCACCGGGAGATCCTCCGCCCGAGCTACCCGCAGAGCTTCTCAAGAAAGACGATCTGATCGCCAGGGGCGAGAAGCTCTGGCAGGAACAGTGCACGCATTGCCACGGTTCAAAGGCCTATCCCGGCAAGGCACCGAAATTGCAGCCCCGGCTATACAAGCCCGAATTCGTTTGGGACCGCGTACACAACGGCTTCCGCGCAATGCCGCCGTGGAAGGATGTCTACAAGCCGGATGAGATTGTCGCGCTCGTGGCCTACGTCCTGAGCGACGAATTTTTCCCCTGAGTGCAGACCGCCGTCTTTCACCAGCGAGGCAAGCTGCCGAGCGATGCGAGCGTTTATCCCTGACGGCGGGGATCGGCCACGTCCTCGATCACGAGCTCGCAGCGGTCGCGGCCGTTCCAGGTGTCGCGCCGCAGATGCCCGGCGACGTGAATGGGCAAGCCGCCCGAGGCCAGCAGCGCCGCGCCGACCGGCCGGTCGGCTGAGCGGAAGGCCACCGCGTCGAGGCGCGCGCCGTCGCCGGCCTCCAGCGTGCAGCGCACATGGGCCTCGCCCACGACCTTGGCGAACCTGACGCGATGCGCGGGAAAGGCAAAGCGCGGCTGCGGATTGCCCTGGCCGTAGGGGCCTGCCCGCTCGATCAGCGCGATGAGCTCCTCGGTGACGCTCGCTGGCGTCAGCGCCCCGTCGAGATCGAGCGCGATGGCGGAGCGGGCGGTGCCGGCGCTCACGCTAAGCCGCTCGCTCAGGAAAGCCTGCAGCGTCGCGACCTTAGCCCGCTCCACGGTGAGCCCGGCCGCCATGGCGTGGCCGCCGCCCTTCTTCAGGTGCCCTGCCGCCACCGCCGCCCTCACCGCCGCGCCGATGTCGACGCCGTCGATGGAGCGCAGCGAGCCGGTGCCGTCGCCGTTGCCCTCCCAGGCGATGGCGCAGGCAGGCCGCTGGAAGCGGTCGGCGAGCCGGCTGGCGACCAGGCCGACAACGCCCTTGTGCCAATCCTCGCCGGCCACCAGCAGCAGCGGCAGCTCAGCGTCGGCCTCCACCAGCCGCTCGGCGTTGGCCACCGCCTCCTCCAGCATGCGCGCCTCGATGGCCTTGCGCTCGCGGTTGAGCTTGTCGAGAACCGTGGCAATGCGCGCCGCCTCCATCTCGTCGTCGCTGGCGAGCAGCCGCGCGCCGAGGCCGCAGTCGCC